>CAYPSK010000007.1:0-25237 GCA_964413705.1 Candidatus Woesearchaeota archaeon
ATAATCTTCTTTTTATCAATCATCAATTTCTTAATTAGTAATTTATAGCTCATTTTTTCTATATTCGACTTAGTTTATAATTGTGTATTTATTGTATAATTATGACTTAAGTCGTATTTATATATCTTTCGGTTTTTCCCTTAAAACAAATCATGGAAAATGCTTCGCATTTTCGTGATACCGAAAAAGTTCTCTTTTTCTAGCATAAGCTATTTTCTTTTAAGTAATCTTTCAAGCATAAGCTCTATTCTGATTAATCTTGGGTTTTCTCTAATTTTCTGCCTGCAAAATTCAGACATAGAAACACCTTCCTCAAATGCTTCTAGCTTGATCTTATCCTTAACAGAAGTTTCTATATAAAAAAGTATTCGTGAATTTTTAACTCCCGTTTTGACTAAATTTCTTTAATTTATCTTCTAATTCTAAAATCTTTTTATCTTTTTCAGTTAATTCTTCATTCAATTTATCTATGCTGTCGGATATTTCTCGCAATCCCTTCATCATTTCTCCCCCCAATCGGGTTTTAATTCAATCTTCATAGCAATAACATTCTATTTCTGTTTTTAGAAATTATTTTAGTAAAATAGTGTAAATAACATTAAGTACACTTTAATGAGTATTTTTTACACACAAATTAAGTAAAAATGCCCTTTTTAAGATAATTTTAGAAAGATTTAAAAGACAAAAATACATACAAATTAAGTAAAGGTGTGCACATGGAATACATAGAAAGAAGTAGGAATCCAACACAAGAACTTCCCCAAGAAAAGAGAAATAGCTTAGATTTTCTGAGAATTGTCAAAAAAGAGGTTTATGGCCTGAAAAGAATCCCAAAAATTAGACGGGAAGAGAGTGATTTTAGAAAGCATTTACTCCTTATTTTGGCTGTGCTTTTTATCACAGCTCTTGTTTTCTTTTCAGTAAAAGATAACTTAAATCTTACTGGCCGAAGTGTTTTTACTCAAGAAACTGAGACACATCAAGATAATTTGAATCTAGAAATTAGTTCTCCTCAAATCTATGAGTGGATTCCTGAAAATTCTGGACAACTTTTAAGTTCAAGGGTCTCTGGAAAATTAATTCTTAATGAAGGGGGTTATGTGCGAGTCTATCTAGGAGATAGATTGATTTTTGACAGCTCTAAATCAGAATTAAAAGATAATTCTAAATCCTCCTCAAATTCTTTGATTCCAATAACTGGCCATGTTGTTGAAGAGGTTGGAGAGAGTATTATTGAAACTGAGAATCAATTAAATAATCTCCCTGAAAATTTAACAATTTCTCTTCCTTTGACAGAGAACTTAACAGAGAACTTCTCTGAAGAGATACTTGAAAATTTACCAGAGAACTTATCTGAGAATCTAACTGAGAATATTCCTGAGAATATCGCTGAAAATGTTTCTGAAAATATAACTGAAGAAATTCCTGAGAATCAGACTTCTGAAAATGAAAGTACGCCTTCTACTCCTCCTGAACCTTCTGTTCAAGTTCAAGAGTTCAGTTTTTCAGATATTTGCATTGAAACCTGTAATTTGGAGGACTTTAATTTAACTGATGAAAGTTATAATATAAGATTTGAGATAGAAAATGCGAGCATAAATATTGAGAATATAGGCTATGAAATCTTGCCTGTAAAAATAGAAGAGAATATTACTGAAAATATCAGCCAGGAAAACATAACTGAAAACATAAGCCAAGAAAATATAACTCTTGCGAATTTTACAGAAAATATTACACAACAGCAGGCTATTGTGGGACAGCCTGTAAAGTGGTCAAAGAGAGTCTCTATTCCAGATTCTGACAAAGCAAAAGAAATTAAGATTGATGTTCCGCTTGAAGCAGAGAATATTCAGGTCAATGAGATTGAAAAAGTACAAGGCCAGGGGGTTAGGGGTGGTGAAAAAGAAGCTAGACCGGCAATCCAAATAGATGAAAAAAAGATAGAGTTAGATACAGGAAAAGTAAAGATTGAAGAAAAAGATAAAGGAATTGAAATAAGCATTAATGCGACTGCACAGGAGTATGAAATAACTTATGAAACTCCTGCTCCAGAGATATCTGAAAGAGAAATATCTAAGAACAGAAAAGAAATAACAGTAATTGGGCCAGACAGTGTTCACTATCAGAATGTTTTGGCCTCTATAAATTTTCAAGAAACACCAAAAGAAAAAATAAAACTCTACTGGCTTATTAACGGTACAAGGCAGTTGGTTGAGAATATAACTTATTTTGATGAAAACAATAATGGCTTGATTGAGAGAATTGAGTGGATTGTTCCTTCTCTAAGTGAGCAGAGGTATGAAATTGTTATTGAGATTACAAAGGCTGAACATCTTGATGAAAATTATACTTTTGTAAGTGATATTTATCAAGAGGTTTATCATCTTGATGATATTTGGTCTGAAGAGATTCCTTCTGAGCACTATGTCCGAGTTACATTTGAAAAAAATCTGACAAATGAGAATGATATAACTCTTTATCCAAGAATTGTTTCTGGAAGTCCTAGAATAGAGGTTTATGAAAAAGAAGGAACAAAACTTATTGCTGAATTTACAAATATCCAGGATAGGAAATACAACAAAGTTCTTTTAACTAATTTAGAAGGAGAACAAGATACTTTTGACTTGAAAATCCTTGATGGAAGTCTAGAATTTGACCATATAATTGACCCTGCATTAAGTGGTGTTGGCGGAACATATTTTGATGATTTTGAAAGTGCAATAGATACAAATTGGTGGACAACTATGGAGTGGGCCAGGCAAACTGCAGGACTTAAGATTGGAGCTCCGATTGGTACTTATTATCTAGCTAGTCTTTCAACTGTAGGGACATTTAGAGCTATTTTAAGTGCAGATACAACAGATGTTACAAGTCTTACTCTGTCTTATTATACTTGGGTTTATATCAAGCAAGCTACTGTTTTAACTGTTGATTGGTATAATGGAACAGGTTGGACAACTCTTGCTACTTATAATACAAATGGGAATCAACAATTTAGGACCCACTCATTGCCATCGTCTGCAAATAATAATCCAAATCTACAAATTAGGTTTACCTGTACTGGTGCCCATGCTCAAGACGAGTGTGCTATTGATAATTTTAATTTAAGTGGGACATATGCTGCACCTGTAAAACCAGTAGCTGTCTTTGGAACAAATCCAATTAATTACTATAACTCAACGAGCTCATCTGTGACATTTGACATGAAATGCTATGATGCAGTCAGTGTTTCAATGATACGATTATGGACAAATTCAACAGGAACTTGGCATGCTAACTATACAAATTCATCATACACAAATAATACCTGGCTTAACATAACTGTTCCAGGAATTCCAAATGGAAATAATTTTAAGTGGGCTGTCTGGTGTAATAACTCTGTTCCTTTGACAAACATCACAATAAACAGAACATTTAATCTTGATTCAATTCCACCAGTAGTTAGACTGCCGGTTTATATCAATGCAACCAAATATCAAAACACGCAGACCTTTGTATATAATATTTCTGTAACTGATTCAGGTTCTGGATCTGGTTATTGTTCAATTGGTGTTGGAACAAACTCGAATATAACTGTTCCAGTTTCAGGCGGATGGTGCAATGGAACAAATTATGCCCTGACTGGATTAAGTGATGGAAACAAGACAATCTATGCTTATGCAAATGACACTCTTGGAAATACTGCTCTGAATGATTCTTTTGCTGTTCAAATAGATTCAACCCCGCCAGTATTTAATACAATTCCAGCAAATGCTTCTTTATTCTATGGGAATCAATCTCTTTCTGTTAATTTTGTCGCAACAGATAACATAGAATTTGGGTATTATTCTATAAATGATACTAGGTTCTTGGTAAGCCAGGCAGGGGCTTTATCAAATGCAACACCGATAGCAGTCGGAAATTATACAATAAATGTAACAATAAATGATAGCTCAAATAATAAAAATTGGACCTTTTATAGAGTTCAGGTAAATAAATCTGAATATTACAATTGCGGAGTATTTTTCAATACAACAAGCCCAATAACATATCCCGCAACCTTTACTGCAAATACAAATTGCAGTTCAGCTTACACATTGTATAGAAATGCAACAAGTATAGCCAATGGAAGTGAAGTAAGGTCTGGTGCAGGATATTATAACATCACTGTTCGAAGAACAGATACTCAGAACTACTCAAATGTATTTAATCAACAATTTTTTACAGTAGATAAAAATGAAGAAAATTGTGAAGTAAAATATAATGCCACAAGTCCTATAGACTTTCCAGATACTTTTTTAGTATGGCAGAACTGCACGACAACAACAACACTAAAGAGGAATGGAACAACAATCTCAAATAATTCAGAGCAAATTCTTCCGGCAAGTGCATATAATTTTTCATTATTAAGGACAGATACTCAAAACTACTCTATATTCTATAATGAGAGTGAATTCATTGTGAACAAAGTAACTCCTACTTTGACAAAAAAATTAAATGGGGCTGATTCTGATTTTATAGGTATTTATCCAATACAAGTAAATGCTTCTGGATATACTAATTATGGAACTTTATCTATGTATAGAAATGCAACAGATATAATCTCTCAAAATAATGTTAATCTTTCTATTCTAGCAGGTTATCATGATTTTATCTTCAGTGTTACTGGAAATGAGAATATAAGTGATGTTGCAGACCAGCATCTCTACGCAACGATAAACAAGAATGATACAAGTTGTGATGTTTATTTCAATGCTACAAATCCAATAGATTATCCAGATAAGTTCATAGCTTATACTAATTGCTCATCAGCATATTCTTTTTATATAAATGGGACTTCAATAAGCAATGCTTCAACAATAGATTCAGGAGCAGGATACTATAATCTAAGTGTTCAAAGAACAGATACTGAAAATTATACTGAGATATTTAATCAACAATTTTTTACAGTATCAAAAAGTTCTGACCCTTGCAATACTCTATTCAATGAAACCTCGCCTATAACTTATCCAAACCAATATACAGCATATAGTGATTGTGGAAGTACATTTACTTTAAATAAAAATGGGACAGAGATAAGCAACAATTCAGTACAGAATTCAGGAGCTGGTTATTGGAACTTTTCAACGCAGAGAACAGACACACAGAACTATACAAATACCTATAGTGATGAGTTCTTTACAGTAGATAAAGCAACTACTCAAGGAAGTTTAGCCTCGACAAAAGGCTGGACTTATGATTACGATGCAGCTTCAACAACAATTTCATATTCAGAATCAAATAATGGAGATACAGACGTGGATTACAGGGTTTGGAGGAATGATTCTTACGAAAGTTCAGGAGAGACAGTTAATCTGCCTGCTGGAGCTTATCTTTACAAATTAAATTCAACAGAAGGCGCGAATTACACCCTAAATGATTCTATAACTACTGAAATGCTGACTATAAATAGAAATAATGAGGTTTGCAATGTTACTTTCAACGAGACCTCGCCTTTGACTTATCCATTAACATTTAGTGTTTGGAGTAACTGCACTTCCTCCTTTACTTTATACAGAAATGGAACAACTATTTCAAATAATTCAGAGCAAATCATGCCTGCCAGTGCTTATAATTTTTCATTTTTAAGGGCAGATAGTGTCAATTATTCAAACTATTATGATGAAGAAGAATTTCAAATAACTCCGAGTAATTCTATCTGTGATGTTTATTTTAATGCCACAAGTCCTATAAACTATCCAGATAAGTTCATAGTTTATACTAATTGTTCATCAGCATATACCTTAAAAAGAAATGATACTGCAATATCAAATAATTCTGTTGTGGACTCGGGCGCAGGATACTATAATCTAAGTGTTCAGAGAACAGATTTAGAGAATTATTCAAGCACTTATAGTGATGAGTTTTTCACAGTTGATAAAAGTGAAGAAAACTGCTGGGTTCAGTTCAATGTGACTTCTCCTATAAATTACCCTGAAACTTTCTTAGTTTGGCAGAATTGCACAACCACAACAACACTATATCGGAATGGAACTGGGGTAGATAATAATTCAGAGCAGGCTCTTGCTGTTAGTGCTTATAATTTTTCATTATTAAGGACAGATACTCAGAACTACTCCATATACTACAATGAAACAGAGATGATAGTCTTGCCCACTTTAGATACAGAAGACCCAGTAGCTGTCCAAGGTACAAACCCAATAAATAATTATAATGACACTGATGGAAGTATAACATTTGACATGAAATGCTATGATAATATTGCTGTCTCAACAATTCAATTATGGACCAATAGCACAGGAACTTGGCATGCTAATTATTCAAATTTATCATACACAAATAATACTTGGCTCAATATAACTGTTCCTGGAATTCCTGAAAATGTAAATTACAAATGGGCTGTCTGGTGCAATGATACTGCTGCTTTGGAAAACATTACTGAGAATAGGACATTTAGTGTTGATAAAACAGACCCAGTAGCTGTCTTTGGAACAAATCCTGTTGATAATTATAATGATACAGACGGCTCAATAACCTTTGATTTCAAGTGTTATGATAATGTTGCGGTGTCAACGATTCAGTTATGGTCTAATTCAACAGGCACTTGGCATGCAAATTATACAAATGATAGTATGGGTGATTTTAATGATACATGGTTGAATATAACTGTAGATGGTATTCCAGACAATCAGAACTACAAATGGATGGTCTATTGCAATGATACAGTTGGATTGACAAACTACACAGAAAACAGAGCATTAAATGTTGAAACTGGTCCAAGTGTTTCTTTTTGTAGAAATTTAACTACGGCAGATACAATCTATACTTTAATCCAGAATGTTTCATCAGAAGGAACATGTTTCAATGTTACTGCTGAGAATGTGACGATTGATTGTAATGGTTTTACAATAAACTATTCAAGTTCAAGTGTTGGATATGGGGTTTATACAAATCAGTTTAATACAACTGTAAAAAACTGTATTATTCTTCAAACCGCATCTATCGCATCTTCACCTGGAATTTATTTATATGGGTCAAATAATGGAACTATCTCAGGTAATAATATTACTACACTCGCAAGCATGAGCTCCGGAATAAATGTTTCTTCTAGTTATAATAATTTTTATAATAATAAGATAAGCGCTATAATCACCAATGGCGTTCAATTTAATTTAGGTTCAGATTATAATCTATTTTTAAATAATATTGTTACTACTTTTTTAGGCAACGATGTTATAGATGTATATTCTAAATATAACAATATCTCTAATAATCTTTTTAATGCACAATTTGGAGGGGTATATATTATTACTGGCCATAACAATAGCTTTTCTAATAATAACCATAGTGGAGGATTGGGAGTTGGAGTGATATCAGGTTCTTCAAATAATACTTTTTCGAATATTAATGTTGTTACATCTACTTCAAACACTTGGGGGGTTCGTCTCTACTCGGGCGCGAATAATAATAACTTTTCTAATATTAATATCCAAATAACTGGTCCCGGTGCAGGAAATTATGGAGTTTATTCTCTAGATTCAACTGGAAATCTATTTATGGATTCAATTATAAACGCCTCTGATGCTGGTGTTCCAGATATTTATATCAGAGGAAATGGTATCAATAATTTTACTAATGTTACTTTTAATAAGAGTGATACAACATTTTATGCGGGAGCAACTGGTTTAATTAATGTCTTCTGGTATGCTGATGCGTATGTTAATTATTCTAATGGCACTGCTGTTGATTCAGCGAATGTCAGCATAACAGATGTGAACAGTATTCTACAGAATTGGAGCTTGACAAACAGTTCAGGTTACACTCCAAGATTGACTTTAAGAGAGTATATGCAGAACGCAACCTCTATGTATTTTGATACAAATTATACTTTCAACGGAACTTTAGATGGCTATGGTGCAAATTGGACTGAAATTAACTTAACAGACAATGCAATTGATGAAGATCTAGGTAAGGTTGTTTTGACTTTGAGTGCTGCAGATAATCCCCCAGTTGTTGAAACTATTACAAGCATTCCAGGCCAGAGCATAACTGAACAGGGGGAGACAAATGTTACTTTCTTTGCAAATATAACTGATCCAGATGGAATATCAAATATTGATGTAGTCAATGCGACATTCAATATGACTGGACAAGCGATTAGAAGCAATGCAACTTGTGTCAATGTCACCTCTTATAATTCTACAAAAGGAAATTATTCTTGTACTGTAAGAATATGGTACTGGGACCAGGGCGGAGACTGGAATGTAACTGTTAATGTAAATGACTCTGAAGGAAATGAGGATTCAAAAGCAGATACTTTTGTTCTAGGCTCAACAAGTGCTTTTGTTATAAGTCCAAACTCTTTAAGTTGGGGAACAATTTCTCCTAGCTCTACAAATAATCTTCCAAGTGATTCAGTTTTGATGAATAATACAGGAAACACAAACATAACTGCCGGTGGTGTCCAAGTCAGAGCTTATGATTTAATTGGGTTTCCAGATGATAGTTATAGTATTCAGGCTGGAAACTTTTCAGCAGCTCAATTTACAGGAGGTAGTTCAGAGTGTAATGAAACCGCAACAACCATGGTAAATGTATCATATGAGGCAATTCCTGGACATGAATTAAATATAGGAAACAACACTGCTGGACTTGGTCAGGCTAATCTTTATTATTGCTTAAGACAAGTTCCTTCAGGAATAATTTCACAAGACTACAATACTACGGGTCTTGGGTCTTGGACAATAAAGATAGTTGTCCTAGCAGTTATGATTCTCCCAGCTAGAAGGAAGAAGAAGAAAAAGAAACAAAAAGAAGTCAGCGAGGAACTCTCTGAGCTGACAGACTTGCCTCAAGATAAGCTTGACTTGCTTGAGACGATGATGAAGATAGAGAAATTAAAAGAATTAAGGCAAGCACAAGAGATTTCAACAGAGGATATCTTGAAAGCAATCAAAGCGAAGAAAGAAGGGGTTCCAATTTCTCTTTTTGATTCTGGGCTTGCTCCGTCAGAAGCTTTGATTAAATACTTAAAAGATAATCTAAAATTGAATTATCATAAGATTGCAGAGCTATTGAATAGAGATGATAGAACAGTATGGGCAACTTATCAAAATGCATCTAAGAAAATAAAAGGGGAAATTGAAATCTCATCAAAAGGAATAAGTATTCCAGTCTCAATATTCGCGAATAGAAAATTAAGTATATTGGAGTCTTTGGTGAACTATTTAATAAATAAGGGGCGCTCGTACAAGGAGATTTCAGAATTGATTGGAAAAGACCAAAGAAATATTTGGACAATTAATTCGAGAGCTGGGAAAAAATTAGGAAATAAAAATTAAGGCGCTAAAATATCAAGAACTTTAACCCATTTACAGCCCTTATATTATAATATCTGTGGCTAAAGATTAGCATGGAACCTATGACCTAAGAGCAATTTAGTGTACTTGATATATTTTAAATTTTTTTACAATTTTTTAAGAAATTTGTCTTGGAACCAAAAAAAAGAAATATTTAAAAAGCCCAAATTCTAATAGAATAATAAGAAAAGAGAAAATGAGGCAAAAAATTTTGTTTGTTTGTTTTTTGGCATTAATTAGTTTATTAATGGTAGCATCTTTATCTTCGGCATCGATTTTTGATTGGCTTACAGGAAGATTAACTGAGCAAAGTACATCTTTGACAATTACTATTTCAGGAAATGCTCCTACTGTTGAGAGCATAACTGCTATTGGAAGTAAGAGTGTTACAGAAGCAGGAGAGACAAATGTTACTTTCTTCGCAGACATAACTGATCCAGATGGGGTAGCTAACTTGGTTGCAATTAATGCAAGCTTTAATATGACTGGACAATCAGTAAGGAGCAATGCAACTTGTGTCAATGTCACCGCATATAATTCAACAAAAGGAAATTATTCTTGTACTGTAAGATTATGGTATTGGGATGCAAGTGGAGATTGGAATGTAACTGTATGGGCAAGAGATCTCGATACTAATGTTGCTTCAAAAGCAGATACTTTTGTTCTAGGCTCAACAAGTGCTTTTGTTCTTAGTCCAAACTCTTTAAATTGGGCATCAGCACCAGGTGGTGCTGTGAATAGAACGCCCACAAACACTCCAGTAGAGATGAACAACACCGCAAATACAATTATAATTGCAGGAAATATACAAGTTAGGGCTTATGATCTTTTAGGAACTCCAGATGATAGTTATAGTATCCGGGCTGGAAACTTTTCAGCAGCTCAATTTACAGGAGGTAGTGCAGAGTGTAATGAAACTGCAACAACAATGACAAATGCATCATATGAGGCAATTCCAGGCCATACATTGGGTATAGGTAACAATACAGCTGGACAAGGACAATCTGACCTTTATTACTGCTTGAGAGAGGTTCCTTCAGGAATAATTTCACAACAGTATTATGCCAACAGTACTGGTCTTGGGTCTTGGACAATAAAGATAGTATAAATATAAATAGATAAATAGAAAAATTATATTAGGTTTGAAAAAGAATATAAAAAAAGAGGTAAAAAATGAAGAATAGTTTTAGAGGCAGCATGGTATTTTTAATCGTAGCTGTGGTTCTGATGAGTGCTGTTCAGGTAAGCGCATTCGGCATAACTTCTATGTACTGGAAAGAGAGGCCTCTTGAGCTTAAGCCAGGAGAGATAAGGGATGTAACGCTTGAGTTGCAGAACATGGTTGGAACAGATGCTATAACACTAGAAGGAAAGATGGTAAGTGGTGGGGATATAGCTAAGATAACTGATGAGAATCTGACTTACTATGTGCCAGCAGGGAGTAAAGATGTTCTAGTTCATTTGACAATAACAGTTCCAGGAGATGCACCATTAGGAACTGAGTATAATATAGGTGTTTCTTTCTTAGAAGTCACAAGAGGCGGACAAGGGGTTGCAATGGGTTCTGAAATAGAGAAGTATTTTCCAGTTATTGTTAGACTTCCTGAAGTTCCAGAAGCAACACCAGTTGCTGGAGAAAAGATGTCTGCTTGGCTAATAGTATTGATAATTGTGATAGTTATCATAATAGCTCTTGTTATTCTGCTTCTGATAAAACAAACAAAGAAAAAGAAATAGAAGAATTTCTTTGCAATATAATACTTAGAGAAATCTATAATTTATGCCAATAAAAGAGAGCGATGAATATCTTTTTGGGTTTGTTCTTGAACTGATAGATTTAAAATTATTGGATTCCTCTTTTATGCTAGAGAAATAAACAATAATTTTAAATACGTATTTGTCTTAAGTTAAAAATGAAAAGAGGACTACTTGTGATTCTTGCAGTTTTATTTTTATTTGTGATTTTATCTAGTGAAGTATTTGCTGTCCAGACTACTGGCAGTGCAGTGCAAACTGTTGGAAAAGTCACAACCTCGCCAGTAAGCGCCTCAATTTATATCCAAAATGCTCCGCCTGTGATAAATTATCTTATTCCGAGGGAGGGTAGATTATATCGCGGGCAGAACTTCATGATAAATTATTCAGCCTATGACCCTGATGGAATTTCAATGGTATTCTATGGCTTGAATGATTCTGCGAATGTAAGTATTGGCAATGCTAGCACTAATTTTACATATATCAATGTATCAGAAGGATATTATTATTTTCACTTTTATGTAAATGACACCCTTGGGGGCCTTAATTTGAGCAGTTTTTATATTATAATCAATGATTCAAGATTGGTGGTTATATATGAAACTTTTAGGACAGATGGAACCAATTCAACAAATTTTGATTCTTTAAATCAGGCTCAGCTTGAAAATCTGTCTAACATGGTTCTTGAGAATATAAGCAATGGAAAAATACTCTGGACAAGTCCAGTAAACTTGAGCAATGATACTATTCCAGGAGATGGGTTTACAATCATTGATTATAATGTTATAATAAACAATGGGTCAATCTTTGTCAATACCACAAATCTGTCAAATATTGATAAATCAGCCAGGCTCTGGTTCTATAATCTTTCATATACAAATCCAAGGGTTTTGAAAGATGGTGTTGTTTGTCCAGAAAGTGTATGTTCAAATAAATTGTATTCTTTAGGAACACTGCAAGTTGATGTTACTGGTTTAAGCAATTATAGTCTTGAAGAAACGCCTGAAGAAAGTCCTGGGGCGATGCCAAGTGGAGGAGGAACATCTAAAAAAGAAGTTGCAGAAAAAAACTTTTTTTTAGACAAAGAAGAGATTATAATTTCTTTAAAACAAGGGGAAATCAAGAGTGATAGCTTTGTAATAATAAATAATAGGGGCGCGAATATTTCTATTAGCCTAGTTCCTATTGCAATTGGGGATTTCTTAAAAATTGAAGAGCGTGAATTTAGTTTAGGGGCAGGAGAAATAAAAAAGATAAGACTGGATTTTATTGCTCCAGAAGATAAAAAACCAAATTTTTATATGGGAAAACTTTCAGTCATATCCGGAAACACAAGAAGGGATATTTTGATTGCAATTGAGATTGAGAGCAAAGGACCTTTGTTTGATGTCAGTGTTGAAATACCCAAAGCATCTCAGAGTGTTTTTCCAGGAGAGAGTGTTATATCATTCATAAAAATTTATAGTCTCGGAGAGAGTAGAAAAGTCGATGCTTTGATAGAGTATAGTCTTATGGATTCGATGGGAGAAGTAATAAGCTTAGATCATGAAACTGTTGCAGTAGAGACCAGGGCAAGCCTCATAAAAGAAATTGAGGTTCCAGAAACCGCCAAATCTGGGAATTATTTTATCTATGCCAAGGTCATGTATAATAATCAGTCTGCAAGCTCAAGTGCAAAATTCTTTGTTAAAAAAAGATCTTTTTTTCAGACAGGCACATTCATCTATGCCCTCTTGATAGCTATCTTGGTTCTTTTAACAGCAATATTTATTGTGATTTATCTAGAGCTGAAGTCAAGAAGCAGGGCTAAGGGAGAAAAGATAATAGACGAGCGGATCCTTGCTAGTAAGAACCAGGTTAAATTTAAAGAAGGCAAAAAAAAGCCTACATGGGTTATAAAAAGATGAGCATATTAAAAAGAATTAAAACAAAAAGAAATGAATAATTACTCCCCAGTAAGAAAAATTATTTGAGAAAATCGAAAGATACTTAAATTCCTAAATAATATAAAATATATAAAAAAGAGGAAAAAAGATAAAAATGGACTGGAATATTATTGTTGCAACAATAAGCCTAGCATTTTCTTTAATTGCTATAATCTTTGGGCTTAAGAGCCTAGAAAAACTTGGAGGAAGACTAAGAATTGCTGTTCTTTTCTTGATTTTTACATTTGGAGCAATTGTTGTCAAAGAAATCCTTTTCTTTTTCAATCTTTTTGGGAGTATGTTTGTAGGGTTTGGTTTACGTATATTAATGACATTATTTGTCTTTTTGGCTATGATAAATATACTCTGGATGATAAAAGCCATAGACGGTGAGTACAAAAGGGGAGAGTATAAGAATGTGATAAAAAGAGAGAAGCAAGAGAAACAATTTGGAAAGAAGTGAGAATTATTCTAGAAAATTATAAATAAAATGAAATCGGGGCTTTTTATTAGTAACTGCAAATTATATGATTCTTTTTGATTAGATTTTTCCTTTGCTTTATTCCTTCTCCATTTCTTTGAGCTTGACAAGGTCTGTGACTTTATCGTCTTGAGCGATTCTGATTATTTTGACGCCCTGGGTATTTCTTCCCATTATCCTTATGTCTTTTACAGGAGCCCTTATTACCATGCCCTTGGCTGTAGTGACTATGATGCTGTCTTTGCTATTAACAACTTGGATTGAAACTGCGTCTCCATTTCTGTCTGAACAATCTATATTGATTATACCTTTAGCTGCTCTTGCTGTTTTTCTATAGTCTGTGACTGCTGTTCTTTTTCCAAAGCCTTTTTCAGTTATTGTTAAGATGGTGGCTTGTTTTGATTCTGCTTTCTCTTTTTCAATCTCTTCAATAGCTTTCTTTCCAAAGGTTTGGACTCCGATAACTTCATCGCCTTTATCTAGTTTTATTGCTGTAACACCGTAAGCTGCTTTTCCCATTTCTCTTATTTCTTTGACATCAAACCTATCTGCGATTCCTTTTTTTGTAGCAATAATGACTTCTCCATCTTCTTCGACAACTAAAGCATCTACAAGGCTATCATCTGGTGGAAGTTTGGTTGCCATTACTCCTGATTGGCTTATTCTTATGAACTCATCAAGATTAACTCGTTTAGCTATGCCTTTCTTTGTAACTATTAGGATAGAACCTTTTTTATCAACTACTGGGATGACTGCTTTTATCTTATCTTGAATCTGTAATAGATTTATTATTGCTTTTCCTTTGCTATACCTGGTTGCTTCAGGTATATTGTATGCTTTTAATAAATAGAGCTTGCCCCGATCTGTCAAAAATAGAATTTGGTCATGAGTATTACATGTAAAGACATTTTGTACAAAGTCGCCTGTTGTAAGGTCAGTTCCTGAAATTCCCTTACCTCCCCTGTGCTGTTCTTGATACATGCGCATAGGCATTCTTTTTATGTATCCTTTAGAGGTCATCATGACTGCCACTTCTTCTTTTTTGATTAGATCTATTTCTTTGATTTCAGAAGTCCTTTCTGAAATTTTTGTTCTTCTTTCATCTCCGTACTTTCTTTTTATTTCTAAAACTTCTTTCTTTATTATTTCCAGAATCTCTTTTTCATCTGAAAGGATTTTTTCAAGTTCTTTTATAAGTTCTGTTAGGGTTTTATGTTCTTTTTTTATTTTGTCTTGCTCAAGAGCTGTAAGCCTTTGAAGTTTCATCTCTAAAATTGCTTGTGCTTGTTTCTGGCTCAACTTATATTTTGAGATTAAGTTTTCATTTGCTTCTGTGACATTGCCTGATTTTTTTATCAAAGCAATGACCCTGTCTAAATCCTCTAAAGCAATTAAAAGCCCTTCAAGTATGTGTGCTCTTGCCTTGGCCTCATTCAAATTAAATTCTGTTCTCTTCCTGACGACATTCTGTCTATGTTTGACATAGACTTCTATAAGTTGCTTAAGATTTAGGATTCTGGGTTGATTGTTGACAAGAGCCAAGAGAATACAATTAAACTTTGTTTCTAGATGTGTTAATTTAAAGAGCCGGTTCATTATCAGCTTTGCATTTGCTCCTCTTTTTAATAGAATAACTACCCTAATTGCTTCTTTTGCAGATTCGTCTCTTATGTCTGAGATATCTGGGATTTTTTTATCTTGCACAAGCTTAGCAATGCTTGTTATAAGCTCTGCTTTATTTACTTGATAAGGAAGTTCAGTGATTACAATCCTAACTCTATCTTTTTTCTCTTCAATGCCTGCTTTTCCTCTGACAACAAAATTTCCCCGGCCTGTTTCATATATTTCTTTTAAACCTTCGCCGTAGATTGTTCCATAGGTTGGAAAATCAGGGCCAAGAACAATTTCTCTTAATTTTTCAATTGCAATATCTTGGTTTTTGATATAGGCTTGAATAGCTTCACAAATCTCTGAGAGATTATGTGGAGGCATAGATGTCATCATCCCTACTGCTATTCCAGATGAGCCATTAATCAATAAATTAGGGATCTTGGCAGGTAAGACTTCTGGTTCTTTTAATGAATTGTCAAAATTAGGAATAAATTTAACAGTGCCTTTTTCAAGATCAGCTAAAATTTCCATTGAGACCTTAGATAGCTTTGCTTCAGTATTATGGCTTATAAATCCATTAGAAATAAAAGAATGGCAATTACTATTAACTTTAATTGAATAAACTTTTTGAATTCCAGTATTTTCAATTTTTACTATGGGGTCAAACAAATATTGATAAGTTAAAAAATACTCGAACATAGAAGAATAATTAATGCCTGTTTTTCTTAACAATACAGAAGAAATTCTTTTATAGTTTTTTTCCATAGAAGAATATCTATCAAAATTATGCTTCAAAGCAAATTCAGAATCAGCATATTTTATTAGTTTTCTAATAAAATCAGAAATAAAAGGAACATAATCTGTATTAGAATAGTCTTTTCTATAATGTAAAACAACGAATTCCAATTTTGCACTTTTTCTTTTGCCCAAAAATCCAACTTCTTTGTAAAATCTTGTGATATTTCTTTTATTTCTTATAATTAATTGGTCTATAAACTTATATTTGTCATATCTATTGAAACTTTCTATTCCTAATCTAAGAAAAAGCATTTGTAGTTGATTTATCAGCTCTTTGCTTTTTGAGCAACAACTCAATCCAAACATTTTTTTTGAGTAAGTAATACCCCCGTCACCTTCAAAATAAGCTCTTAAAAATGAACACAAAACTTCTTTCGGAGAGGAAAATAACAAATAAGGAACTAACTTTTTATTAGATCTTACTGCATCTAAGCCAATATTTCTTAAAAATTCTAAGGTATATCTGCAATGGCATTCTAATCGGAAATATTCTCTTTTTCCATAAGAGCTTGGCTTTTTTTTAAATTTATGCAATGTGCTATCTGGGAACACATTTTTCCACTTTTCTTCGAAGGTTTTTACTAATTCCTCATCAGAATTGCAAAATTCTAGCTTTTCCTTGCCAATAGAACCTTCTGAAACGAGTAAACCAAGAATTAAAGCAAGGTCTTTATCTAATTTTTCAGGCAAAATTCTTTTATGCTGATGTCCATCTCTAATTTTTGGAGAATATTTTTCCAAATTAATTTCATTTTTAGGCCAGAAATTATCGCCTAATCTATCCAAAACCGCAACATCTCCTGTTCGTATTTGTTCAAGCAATTTCCAACAAAAAACTGGTTTTCCTATTTCATCTATAGTCAAAACTAAAATAGGATGATTTTTTGAGCCAGTCAAAGAATATCCCTTTGCAGTTGTTATTTTTAGTGTTTCATGTTCTCCAGAATCAAACCATTTTGAAGCATTATTCACTTTTTTGTCTTTGCTTAATACCCCTAGAGTTATTTCTTCTTGATCAGATATTATGTCTATTCTTTTTAAACCATTTTCAGTTACAATCAAGGAATCTCCAGTTATACAATATCTTGATGCTGCTGGAGGGTCTGCGTCTATACTCCCAAAGTTCCCTTGTCCTTGAACAAGAGGATATCTCAGAGAGAATGGTTGTGCCATTCTGACCATGGCATCATATATTGCCATATCTCCATGCGGATGATACTTACCCATACAGTCTCCGACAATTCTCGCTGATTTTTTTGTTGGTTTATCATTTTGCAATCCTAGGCCTTCCATGGCATAGAGAATTCTTCTCTGGACAGGTTTTAGGCCATCTTCTGCTGAGGGAATTGCTCTAGATACTATGACTGACATTGCATAGTCTATGTAAGAAGATTTCATCTCATCTTCAATAAGTGTTTCTTCGACTTTCTCGTCTTCAGGAATTTCAAGAGAAATGATATTTGATTTTTCGTCATCATTTTCCTTGTCTTTACCATTTCCATTGTCTGTGGTTTCATCTACTTCATCTTCTTCTTCCTCTTCATCCTCAATTTCTTTCTTTTTCTTTTCTTCTTCTTCGTTTGGCATTTTTTATGTTTTTTATGGTATGTTTTTATTTGAATATAGTTTACATAACTTGCGAATTGTGCGCTTTATTTTCATTAATGCGCTTCTTTAATTCTTTATTAGCAAGTTATGTGAAATAGTGCTGCTTTTGTTGCACTTGTTTTGTTGAATTCATTCACAGCGTCAGGAGTTTTCTTAACAATAAGGGATATGTTCTTCTTGTCGCACTCTCTTTTTATTCCGCCTTCTAGCCTGTTTGCTGCACCATACTGCCCTGTTCCTATTATCAAGACTCTTGGCATAGGGGCTGTGTTCAAGAGATACTCTATTTCCTCTGTACATATTGTGTGGCTTGTTCCATAAAACTGCTTGGCTGTATCGCCTCTCCAAAATACTTTTCCATTGCTGTCTATTAAGATGTCTTTGTTGTAGGATTTTCCATTTACGACAATCTTGCCAAATTCTGTTTCAACTGCCATTTTTGTTTATATTTTTAGCTATTTGGATTTTGCAACGTTGTGCTTTATGCACCAAAATCCTTTATTTATTTTATATTTGTTGGCATATATCATTTTCATTTTAAATATCCAAGTTAGCGTTCTTGGCATGTTCAATTATGAATTGTTTTCTCGGCTCAACCGCTTCTCCCATCAAAGTTGAGAAGATTTGATCAGCTTCAACAGCATCTTCGATTGTTATAAGCTTGAGTGTTCTTGACTTGGGATTCATTGTTGTGTCCCAGAGCTGCTGGGGATTCATCTCCCCTAATCCTTTGAATCTCTGGACATTTGTTGTTCCTCCAAGTTTTTTTAGGGTCTTATCAAGTTCATCATCTGAATAAACATAGTAATCTTGAGAACCTTTTCTTATTTTATATAAAGGGGGCATTGCAACAAAGATTCTCCTGCTCTCTATTAGAGAGGGCATGAATCTAAAAAAGAAAGTCAAAAGCAAGGTTTTGATATGTGAGCCATCAACATCAGCATCGCACATTATAATTATCCTGCCATATCTTAACTTATCAAATTTAAAATTCTCTCCTAGGCCAGTTCCAACTGCTGAAGTTAGAGTATATATCTCTTCATTCTCAAATATCTTATGTGGGTTTGCTTTCTCGACATTCAAAATCTTTCCTCTTAGGGGTAGGATTGCTTGAATTTCTTTGCTTCTTGCCATTTTTGAACTGCCCCCTGCAGATTGTCCTTCAACTATGAATAATTCGGTCTTCTCAAGTTTTTTAGAGGAGCAATCAGCGAGTTTGCCTGGAAGGGCTCCGGAACTTAGGGCTCCTTTTCTTCTTACCATGTCCCTGGCTTTTTTTGCAGCTTGCCTTGCTTTAGCAGCATTGATGACTTTATTGACTATGGTTTTGGCAATAGAGGGGTTTTCTTCAAAGAATTGTGCTAGAGACTCTGTGACAACAGAATCAACAAATCCTTTGACTTCTGAATTTCCAAGTTTTGTCTTTGTTTGTCCTTCGAATTGCGGAGACTTTAGTCTTAGGCTTATTACTGCAGTTATTCCTTCTCTGGCATCATCTCCTTCTAATTTTATTTCTGATTTAAGTGTTTTTAGAGCGTAATCATTTATTACTCTCGTAAGGGCTGTCTTGAAACCAGTTATATGGGTTCCTCCTTCGGTTGTGTTTATTGTGTTGACAAAACCAAAAATCCTGTCTTGATATCCTTCAGTATATTGGATGCCGATACTTATTACAGTTGAATCAACTTTCTTCTCAAAGAAGATTGGTTTGGAGTGGATAGCACTTTTTGTGTGATTCAGCCATTTGACAAATTCAGCTAAGCCTCCATCGAAATGAAATTTTTCTTTTTTCTTTGTATTCTTGTTTTCATAATAGATAGTCAGGCCTGCATTAAGAAAAGCAATCTCTCTTAATCTAGAAATTAGGACATCATCATCAAATTTTAAGACTGAGAAAATAGAATCATCTGGCCAGAAAATGACTTTTGTTCCTGTTTTGTCTTTTTCGCATTTACCCAAGACTTTTATGTCTTCAATTGGTTTGCCTATCTTGTAGCTTTGTGTATGAATTTTTCCATCTTTGCAGACTTCAACAACCATTTTCTTTGATAGGGCTGCAACAACTGAAATTCCTACACCATGCAAGCCACCGGAAACTGCATAGGCCTTATTATCGAACTTTCCACCAGCATGCAACTTTGTGACTATAATTTCCATTGCAGATCTTTTATAGATCGGATGCACATCAACAGGAATGCCTCTGCCATTATCTTCAACAGTAACAGAATTGTCGTTATTAATGATTATTTTGATTTCTGTGCAGACTTCTGCAAGATGTTCGTCAACAGCATTATCTACAACCTCATAAACTAAGTGATGGAGACCTTCTTTTCCTGTTGAACCAACATACATACTCGGGCGCATGCGAACCCCGTCGAGACCCTCCAATACTTTTATACTTCGTGAATCATATTGCTCTTTTTTCTTTTCTTCAGGTGGCATTTTATTTTTCTCCAATTTTATATTTCATACAATCTGGCATAAACGGTCTGATTACCTCAATTAATTTTCTTGAATCTTCTTGTTTAAATCTTAGATAATAATATTTTTTGTCTCTAAACCCAATTGTTGGGTCTAAGTTGAATTTTTCTTTAAAAAATTCTTTCATAAGTTTATGTCCTTCTAAAGTATAAGAATTTGTACATAGTACTATATATCCTTGTGTGTTATCATAACTTCCATCATCGCATATCCAATATGCCAAACTCCTTGGATTTAATTGATTCAAGATACTTTGATTTACTATCTTTCTACCATCCTTATAAAACAAATTCCGGTAATAGTTAAAAACTGGATGGGTTCTTGTTGAAAAATCTATTGCATGAATGAATGTGTGCATAATTTGTCTTTTGACCTCTCTGAATTCAGATATATTAAAGTTATGAAGTATTTCTCTCTTGAAATTTGCATAATCTTTTTGCTTCATTGAATGTGAAAATCTAAAGCAACTATTCTTTTCTCTTTGTCTTATACTTGAGTCTCCCAATAAACTGCCCATAATCATATCATGCTCTTCTTTTGTTAATAGGCGAGAGGGGGCATTCTGCAACTCTTTATTCCACAACCTTACTAATTTTATTAATTGTCTCGCAGGGGTCTTCTGAAGATCATATTTTTGAGAAAATAAGATAACTTCCCTATTTGTTCTTAGTCTAGCCAAAATACTTGCTTTGCTTTTTTGAATATTTGGCAATAGACTCAAGATTCTCCCTTCATCAATGGCTTCGTGTAGTATTCTTGGTTTAATTTTTAGTTCTGTGGATAGGACAAGGAAATCCTTTCTTTTTTTGATTTTCCTCGACATCTCTATTAAGTCAAATCCTTGCCTGACCCCTTCTAATCCCTCTAAGACTTTGATGCTTTTTGCATCATAAGCTTTTTTTTCTTCAACCATCTTATCTTTTTATTGATATTTATAAAATTTTATTATACAATTTAATTTTTTTCAGCCTTGGCAAAAAAATTGAAAATACCGTCGATAAAAATATTTTTGTCGTCGGTAAAATTCTCTTAATTATAAAGAATGAAAACTATAAAAACCTTTCTCTTGTTATAATGGGGAGATAGGGCTTGAATAGGCATTTTAAGAAATAATCTTATTTTTGATTGAAATGAGTTAGATAAAAATATAAGAAAAGTATAATCTTTTAACTTCCAATTTTTATTGGGCTTTTTGCTATTTTTATCTTTCTTCCAACATTGTAAAGATGGGAAATAGTCTTTTTCAGATTATCATAAATTGGAATTTCTTCTGAAAACATGATCTTCTTCAGATTATGCTCAAAAGGAGATTTCTCTTTTTTGAGCACATCTATGTATTTTTCAAAAAGAATAGTTGTGTAATTCAGTAGTCTTTTTTTAGTCTCTACTAATTCTTGCACAGCAGTTATTTCTCCTTTTTCAATGCTTTCTTTTAATAGTTCTTTGCATATCCTCAATCCAGTGTCTATGTTTGCTTTAATATTCTTATTTTGATGAGACATATTTACTTGCTCTCTTTTTATTCTTGCCTGAACTTCATTGACTTTTTTCTTGTCTATTTCTTTTCCAATATTCATCATCACCTGAATCAGTGATTTTTCTTTATATCTTCTGATTAGCAGATATGCTCCTAAGGCAATCAGGATAGCTATGATAATTATTATCAGGGGAAGGAATCCTTTCTTTAGAAAGTTCCAGATGCCTGATAAGTTGATGGTAGTAGATTTTTTTGAGCATTTATTGTTTGTGCAATCCTGTCCTGAAGGGCATCCGCAGTCTCTGCAGCATTTATCTTGGGTTTCATCGCCTTCGCATACTTTGTTTCCGCAGATAGGTTTGCAGTCTTGAGGGCAAGTTGCTACATTCTCTGAGGATCTATCACAATAATTATCACCGCAGCCAATTGCAGAGAAAAAGCAATCAAGAGGGCAATTATCTAGTGTTTCTCCTATGCTCACATCACAGACATGGTCTCCGCAGTAACTCTGGCTTGTGCAACCACTTGCAGTGCATATCTGGTCAGAAGGGCATTCGCAATCATAGCAACAATTATTAGAATTCTCGCCAGAATCGCAAATACCATCTCCGCAGCTCTCAATTATGGTGCAACTATTGCTGAGGCAACTCTGCCCAGAAGGGCATCCGCAGTCTATGCAGCAGTTATCTCGGTTCTCTTCTCCGCCTGTAGTAACTATAGTTGCTGTTTTATTGGACATGATAAATGAACATTTTAAGTATCCTGAAGGAAGTCTGCCGCAGACATAGCAATTCCAGATATAGACTCCACTTTTGTCAAATATTTTCTTAAAAGAGACATTGATGTTCTGACCTTCTATATTCCTAAGTTCGTCTATATGCCAACCAGGGGGCCAGGAGCCATAGAGGCTGATATTATAGAGTTGTGAGTAGCCATAAGCAGAGCAATTGAAAAAATATTCTGCTGAGCTCCTATTGCAAGAGCCATCTCCACAGTATCCAACTGGTTCTCCGCCTCCTCCACCACCACCTCCGCCTTCACCTTCAGATGGTCTTTCTATTGTAAAACTTCTTGTTTCAGATATATTTTGATTTATTCCATCAGAGCAATTAACTCTCCAAGTATGATCTCCATATGAATATCCTGAAATTATTTGTTCGCATAGTGTTGCATTATTACAGGTTTTTAGAGTTTGATATGCGCTCTTGGCATATACTGTGCAATTTATTTGGGTAGCAAGGTTATCACTCACATTCCATCTGAATGTTATAGAGGTTGTACCTGCTGCGAAGATTTCATTATTTGCAGGAGATACAAGAGATAGTGAGGGATAAATTGTGTCTATTGTAAAAGTAAAGGTGTAGTTCTGAGAGTTATTTGCGCACTGGCTAAAAGGATCACATGCTTGGCAGTTCCAGAAATACTCTGCATTTGCTGCAAGGATTTTTGTGAATGTTGCTGAGTTGCTTGGGCCAGAAACATCTATTGTTTCGTTTTCATGCCATGTTCCTGTCCAATTTTCATATAAAGTTATATTTGATAAGTTTGTGTCTGTTGCTGAGCAATTAAATATAACAGTTGTTGAGTTTGTATGGTTTCTGTTTTCAGGATAGTTCAGAGAAACTACTGGGGCAGTTGTATCTAGGATGAATGTTCTATTAGTTGAATTAAAAGCAGAATTATCTGCGCTGTCATTGCAGAAAACATTCCATACAAATGATTGGTCTTCTTCACTTGCATCTAGAGTATAATTATAATTTACTAATGTGTCATTTCCAGGATCTAGGGTAAGGTTTTTGATATTCCAGATATCGTTCCAGTCTCCGTATAGGGCAATTGCAAAAACATTTTGATTATCTGAACATTTTAAATCAAATGTTATGTTCCTCAGATTAGTTATTGTCCCATTAATTGTGTTTGTGCCAAATGATGCTACAGGGTATGTTGTGTCAACACTAAATGTCTTGTTCTGGGTGGTGTTTGAGTTTCCTGCTTGGTCAGTGCAGTTTACATACCATTTATAGTTGACAGCATCTGAAATTCCTGGAACAGTTATATTGAGCCAGGTATTATTTGTATAAGAGAAGTTTGAATAGTTAGCATGCCAAGTTCCTGTGCTATTGGTCCAGAGTTGGATTGCGGAAATTCCAACATTATCATAGCATTTCATATCAAATGTTATACTTCCATCAGTGTCATTATAATTATTTATTGGGTTTGTGCCTTGAACAGCTAAAGGGCTTGTTAAGTCAACATTGAATGTTCTATTATTTGTTATTGCACTAGCAGAGTATGTGTCATTACAATAAACAGCCCATTTATAATTTTGTGCTTGAGAAATTCCTGGAACAGTTATATTAAGCCAGGTATTATTTATGTAAGAGAAGTTTGAATAATTAGCATGCCATGTCCCTGTGCTATTGGTCCAGAGTTGGATTGCTGAAACATTTAGATTATCATAACATTTAAAATCAAATGTTATTGAACCGTCTGAATCATTATAATTATTTATTGGGTTTGTACCTTGGACAGGGGTGGGGTTTGTTGCATCTTGAGTAATATAAAAGGTTCTGTTTGTGTTGGTCCAGTCTTCTCTATTGTTTGAGTCATTGCACCAGACAGCCCACTTATGGGCCCCGTCTGGAATTCCATCAACAGTTATATTAAGCCATGTATTGTTTGTATAGCTTGAATTTGTATAATTAGCTTGCCATATTCCAGTTGTGTTTGTCCATAATTGAATCATTGAGACAGCAATGTCATCACTGCATCTTAGATTAAATGTAAGTGATGAGTTTGATGAATTATAATAGTTAATGGGGTTTGTACCAAATTCTGCAAGAGGAGAGTAGTCAGAGTTTGCAAATAAGCCAAAGTATATTGGGTCTGTTCCACCTAGGTCGGTGACTGTGCCTGAGATATAATTCTCAACCATATACAGCTGTTGAAATGTCAGGTATGGCCAGACCCCTGGCGCCATTGTGAGAGAGTAATTCAGGGTGATTGTTGATTCTAGAGCATATCCTAGTGCAGATTCATTATAATTAACATTTATAATTACATTGTTGCTTATTCCAGCTGAGTTTTTTGTAACATTAAAGAACTGGCTTATATTATTCGGGGCAGCTGGGGGGTATTTTGTTGGGTTAAGATTAAAATTATTTCCATAAGCAGATATGTTTATAGGGGTTGTATTAAGGTTTCCGTAAAAACGCATTCTAAGAAATTCTATTTCATTTGATAGAGATGAATTTGAAACAAAGGAAGCATGTTCAGAACCATTTCCCATGCTAAAATTTGAGTATAAATCAGAGATTGAATATAGTATCTTGTTATAGGAAGCATTAGATAGATTAAAAGTAGAGCATGCATCATTTGTTAGGGTTAAATTCCTCATGGTGTTATTATTTGAATTTTTTAAATATACCATGCCCCTATTTGAATGGAAAATAGATTCAGCTATTACATTTGAGAGATTGTTTAGGCTGGAATTTAAAAAATAAATCAGTGGTGCGCAAGAGCTCGCAGCAGTATATCCCTGAATACTAATAAAATACAATCCAGAAATCTGGTTGCTGTTTGATTTTTCCAGAGTTAAAAAGTTGAAGTTCTGACCGATGAATGTCGTAGTATAATTATTTTCAGATAGTATATTATTGTTTGACCTGTTGACTACAAATCCCCTGTATGTCAAGTTAGTCATGTTATTATAGGAGATGATACTATCATTTACATTGTAGATTTCAAAACCATATGAACCATT
>CAYPSK010000008.1:0-21254 GCA_964413705.1 Candidatus Woesearchaeota archaeon
CATAAGAAGAATGTTGTGCTCCAAATCTGCTCGCATGGTGCAATGGCTAACACTCAACCCTGTCACGGTTGTAACCCGGGTTCGAATCCCGGTGCGGGCGTCTCTGGGATTCAGATACATTTAAAAATCCCCTTTCCTAGTCAAAGATATGAAAGTAGATCTTTACAATCATGAAAAGAAGTATCATAGTTGGAAAGAACAGGCTTCTAAAGCAGATTATATTGAAGGGGACTTAACTAAAAAAAATTCCAATATTCTTTTAAGATATATTTTTGATATGGAAATTGGTGCAAATGTTTCTCTCAAAAATAAAAAAGGGGGCAGAAGTTATGCTCGACTAAACACTATAAGACAAAAGATTGTTCAAATGATGCAAAGACTTCAAGATAGGAAAGTTATTGATATAACCAAAGTAAGCGAGAATCAAATTCAAGAATTTTTTAATGATATCAGAAGTGGCAAGATAAAAAGAAAAGATGGCAGTGAATATGCTTCTATTGACACTTATGTAAAAATATTCAAAGCATTCTGGCATTGGTATATCAAAACTAGCAGAAAAAAAGGAACGCCTATTGAAGACATAACCGTAGAAATTGATGGTTCTGCAAAATCCAAGCCAAAATGGGTTTATGTTGATGAAGAACAAATGAAATTGCTTCTTGAAAAATGTGAGCCACGTTATAGGGCTTTCTTGTCATTCCTATACGATTCTGGAGCAAGAGTTACAGAATCTTTCTCTTTGCTTGTTCAAGATATTCATGAAGAAAAAGGCGTAGTCCATGTAGATATAAAAGATGAAAATTCAAAAACCTTTGGAAGAAAAATAAAGCTGTTATTATGCGGAAAAGATTTAATTGAATATATTAAAAGAAGCGAATTAAAACAAGAAGATAGATTATTTGGATTTAGTCCAGAGTATACTAATCGTTATCTAGGAGAGTTGGCAAAACAACTTTTTGGAGATAAAGTTTCAAAAGCAGGTGCAAAATACTCTGACTTGTCAATGTATGATTTTAGACATAATTCGTGCTGTTATTGGATTCAGAGATACAAAAATAATACGGGCTTAATGTTCAGATTTGGCTGGAAAACAGAAAAATACATTTTATATTATAGCGAGTTTCTTGGAATGCGAGATCTAATTTCTCAAGAAGATTTGTATGTAGATGTTACAAAAACAGAACTTGAAAAGCAACTTGAACAGCAAAACAAGAGGGTTGTTTATCTTGAAGAACAAATGAAAAAAGTTGATGAATTAGCAGATCAATTACACACTCAGATATTTAACAATGCTCAAGAAAACAAAATTAAGAGAAACCGAAAAGTCATGTTCAACAACATAAAGCAAATTAAATCGTGAGCAAGGTTTCGAAAAGCCCTTGGGCAGAAACCTTGCGAGAGGTGAAAAATGCCAAATGACAAAACAAGGAGAACTCGACATAAAATTATGGTTAGTCATTGCAATTGTTTTAATGATAATTTTAGGACCAATTGTTTTTGGCATCAAAAATTATGTTTCTCAAATATTTTATGACATCTCAACTGCAATTAGTAATTTTCTAAGATACATCAATGCGCATGGAATAGTTACTGCACTTTTTATCTTATCAGTAGTTATTGTTATCTATCTTTTTTACAGGATAATCAAGTCTATAAGCAAGAAAATTAAACGAGAAAGAGAAGAAAGAAAAATCGAATTAGACAGAATAAACAAAGAAAGAGAAGAAATCAAGAAGATAATTGATAAAAAATTAAAATTTGATTATAAAGAAACACTTAATTTTATTGATAAGATAAAAAACAAAATAAGAGTTTCTAATGAATTTGAAGATTTATCAAAATACAATGAACCACTTAAAGATAAATTAGAAAGAGTCGAGGCATATTTAGAACGTGTAGAAGATGAAGGGTATGTTAATTCATTAAATCAGCAAAAAACAGAATTAGAAGAAGAAATTAAAAGAATTAAACTAGAACAAGAACAAAATAAAGAAGCAATTTTAGGAAAACTTATAATTGAAGAAAATCGGATTTTCAAAAAATCAGAGTTAAGCGATAAAGAAATAGAAATCCTTAAACATGGGGGTTTTGAGCAAGTTAATCAATTTGATGTTCTTGAAAAAAGGTTTATTCCTGTTTTAATCAAACCTTATGAAAAACTAAATCATTCAAGAGAGCATATTTTCTTGGTTTGGAGTGTAAAACGTCTTTTAGAACATAAGGGAGTTAAGATAATTGAAGAACACTTGACAAAAGGTGCAGACATTACATTCAAGCATAAAAGAAAATGGTTTGCTTTAGAGATTGAAACAGGAAAATTGCTGAGAGCACCAAAACAACTTAAGAAAAAAGTCAATTATCTTAATAAGCAATATCTAAACAGATGGCTTTTCATTGTTTCTAATGAAAAATTAGTTCCAAGATATGCTAAATTTGGATTAAGCACCCCAAGAAATCGTGTGCAAGAAATGTTTGAAAAACTGATAAAAAACACTGAAATCTAAGCACCCGGAATTTGTGGGTGCAAACTTGCTTTTATCGAAGGAGTTAATCTGCTTTTAAGTCACTTTTGCCAGCAGTGTATATGGTATTTACCCCTTCTATCTCTCTTAACACTTTTTCTCTCAACTTGTGGCTATTTGCCCATTTTGCATAGGCATTCCAACCTTGAAAACTCTCCAGCAATTTTTCATAAGACATTGATCCTTGCTCAAAAAGTTTTATTTTTATCAACATTTTCTTCATGTTTCTTTTTCTTAATAATTGGAAATAATAAAAATTCCTAAATCCTACAAAATCAACTCCTCTTGATAAAGAGACGATTCGAGATTTATCTTTATGGAGCTCTAACTCCAGTTCTTGCTTTAAAAAATTATCAATTTCAGCTTTCCATATTTTAAGTCGTTCTTTAGAATTATGTAGAATCACAAAATCATCAACATATCTAATGTAATATTTTGATTTTAATTTATGCTTGATAAAATAATCTAATTCGTTTAAGTAAACATTTGCAAAGAATTGACTTGTTAAATTTCCCAAAGGCATACCCTTTTCTTTATTCCAGTAGTTCTTAAGAATTTTATTAATCAAGACAATTGTCTTTTTGTCTTTAATCTTCTTTCTTAGAATATTAATCAGAATATCTTGATTAACCTCTTGAAAATAGTGTTTTATATCTGCTTTAAGGCAAAATCCTCTAACTTGATTGTTATTAAACCAACCTTCTTGTTTTCCATTTTCTGACACTTCTCTTTGAAACTTGTAAAATCTTTCTAGTGCAAATAAATTGCTTTTGCCTTTTCTATTTGCACATGAATCATAGATAAATGTCTTATCAAAAATAGGCTCAATAACATTACAAATTGCATGATGGGTAACTCTATCTCTGAAAGCTGATTTGCTTATTTTCCTAGTTTTTGGATCTTTTACTATAAATGTTTTCAATGGTTTCGGATTATATGTTTCACTTTTTAGTTCTTTATACAATTCTAGAATATTTTCTCTTAATTTTAATTCAAATTCAATAACATAATCTTTCTTTGTTTTGCCTTTTCGGGCTTTTCTCCAAGCAATACACAAATTTCTAATAGAATAAATCTTCGGATAAAGATACTTATGGCTTTTCATGTCATTGGTCTTAGGGGCTAAAGCTATTCGAGCAGCACAACCGTTCTCGTTGTTGCCATTTTTGTTGCAATTCACGTTAAGCCTGTCACGATCATTGCCATTCAAAACCGGAACGATTGTGTAGCCAATTAATTAAAAGCAAATCACCACCACTTCAAGTTTCATAACTAGATTACTAATTGTTGTGGTTGTATTTTATGGCTTTCTTTGGAAAGCACTATTAACTGGCATGTAGCCTTAGTTTGGTATTTTACCTCCCTAAGACAAATATTATAAAAAAGATAGTTAATAAATCTTGAGAAAATTTTTTGCGTGCCATTGGCAATTACTTCAATACCCGAGCAGCACAACCGTTCACGTCGTTGCCATTTCCGTTGCAATCCACGCCAAGCCTGTCACGAACACTGCCACTCAAAACCGGAACTCTATTTTCTGGTTCTGATATTCCATTTGGATTAACTCTCCATGAAGGTTTGTTAGTTCTGCCTGTATCTTTAGCTACTCTTTCTAGTATTTCTGCTCCATCAACACCACAAAGTGCAATTACAGAACCATGTTTTGCATTCCATTGATATTGAGGATACCATTTTTCATATGGAACAAGTTTTTTATCGCCTTGAACATAAATCCCCCCTTCTGAAACAGTCCAACCAGAAAGGTCTTTTGGAATAGCTACTTTTCTTGATATTCCTAGTCCTTCTAAATCTGAAGTAAAAAGCATTGCTCCTTCTAAATCTCCAAATCTTTTTTTGTCTTTTGGAACAATAGTTAAAGTAACTGGGAATCTTAAATAATTATTAGTTGGGAATCTAACTTGAGCTTGATTTGCCCATTCATTCTGTTCCCTTAAACATCCGTCTGCATAAGCAACAATTTCTTCTGCTGTTGGTCTTGTTACTTTCCCTTTATAATTTCCATCAGCAAAACATTGAGAATGAGTTCCAGTTGCAGGGGGTAAAGCATATCTTGTTGGCTTTTCCTTAGTTGGATATGTAATGTTTAATTCCATTTTAATCTACTTTTCATAAGAAAATAGGGTTTTTAAACTTTTCCTTTTATTGTTCTTTTAATAGTAGTAACAAACCAATCAGACCTATTAAAACGTATTTTTATCATTTCGTAGTTACACTATTCCGAAAGCTTTATATATACTCAAAAATATATGTTAGGGTATAACAAACCCTACAGGGCTAAAGAGTCTGATAGGATACAAATGATCAAGCTTCAGAGTAATTTGGAGAATGAAAAAATAAAGTCACTTCTATTTCATTTTATTATATTTAAAATTCCTCTCTTTATTCTCTTTAAGGAGGGCATGTAAAATGCCAACCCCTAGTTTTGTGCTGGGGGTTGCTGTTGTTTCTGTTTTATTTTGTTTTTCATTCAAGAACTTTGTAAATTTTGAGCATAAGGGAGTGAAAAATGGCTCTTGAAAATTCAGAGTGTAAGGTTTCTGAGCATCAAACAAAACTTCTGAAAGAAGATGAAAAAGCTAATACTAAGGAAGTTGCACCAAAAGAGACAATTAATAAATTAAAAGAGATCATAAACTATCTAGAAACCAGACCGCATTTTGATCCAGCTCAAACACATATTGGCTAGCTAATAACATAATTTTCCAATTGGAATTATACCCAAAGAATGTTGGGGTTTTAGAGGGCATATTTCCGCCAAGACGAGAATCCTTTATAAAGAGTTCCAATCTTGGTGGAAAACTGAACTAAAAAGTATACTGAAAAGAGAAAGATTTATAAATAAGTATTCTTTTAGTATACTATTATAAAATGGAACTCACAAAACCAGAACTTCAAGTTTTAAGCAAGATTGCAGAAGGAAGAGAAAAAGTATTAGATATAGCTAATGCTCTGAAGAAAGGAAAAGCTCCTGTATACAAAACAATAAAGAAACTAGAAAATAAGGGTTTTGTGGAAAAAAGAAATAAAAAAGTATTCGCATCCAGCAAGACCCACGTCTCTCTATTAATGCAGGTTCTAGCTATATACCCTAATACTTCTGGTGTGCTTAAAGGTTCTGGAATAAGTGTGCTATACTCCATTTTAAGCTCTGAAAAAGGCAAAACGCCTGCACAAATAGCTCAAGAAACAAACATAAAAAAGGTAATGGTTTATAGAATAATAAAACGGGCTAGGGGTATTAGCATTATAATTAAAGAGAATAAGCTTTTCATTTTTAATGAAAGACAATGGCCTATTTTAAAAGAATTTATTATAGAATTTGCAAAATACTATGAGAATATAGATTCAAGAATTACTGCTGACTCGGTTATATACTATAAGAACGATAAAGAGATTGTATTCTCAAATAAAAAAGAGCTTGATGCTATACAAACAGCATTCTCAGCATTTGAGAGTTATGGAATAAAAATACTGAATATAACTTATTATTATTATCTGCCAAAAAAGAAACTTTCAAAAAAAGAAGTATTTAGGCATGCCATCTATGTTGCTGAAAAAGATAAAGATATTAGAGAGATTATTTTTGTTGCTCTCTTTTACTTAAAATTTAAAGAGGAATTAAAATCAATAAAAAACAATCTTCTTGAAGATATAAAAGAGATTCTAAAAGGAAAAACTATTAAAGGACTTCCCACATTAAATGAAATAAAAGACAGGGCAATAACGTATGATATCAAACTTTAAACAAATTGAAGAACTTTTCAATGAACTTGATAAAGTAGTAAAGAATAAGATAAACATCTACACAATAGGCGGTGCTGTCTTGCTTTATCAAGGATTGAAGTCAGCAACAAAAGATATTGATCTTGTAGTGAATGATAAGAAAGAGTTAATCGAAATTGAAAATGCTCTAATGAAAAGGGGATTTGTAAAAAATAAAGTTGGTAATGAATATAGAAACCTGAACACTCATTATTTGTGGGTAAAAGACGAATTTAAGGTTGATATGTTTGTCAAGAAAGTTTGTTCTAAATTCTCATTATCAGAACATATGATAAAAAGGGCTAGGAAAGTTCTTACTTTAGATAAACTTTCAATCTTCCTTTGTTTAAATGAAGATGTTTTCCTTTTCAAAACAATGACTGAAAGAGAAGGGGATTTGCAAGATTGTGAGTCTTTATCAAAGCGAGCTGATCATGGTTTAGATTGGAATTCGATATATGAAGAACTACTTTATCAAATAAAAGAATATGGTGAAGATGTTTGGATAACTTGGGTTGCTGAAAGATTAGATTTGCTTCTTGAAAGAAAAGTTGAAATTCCGATAATGGATAAAATAAACAAATTAAGAGAAGATTTCTTCTTAAAGCTTGAAAAAAGTCAAAAAGGAAAGATCAAACAAAAGATATAAATAGCTAATCCTCTTTTCTGTATTAGCATTAAATAAGAAGTTACCCTAATTCTTTTCTGACAATAAATAAGAGTAGGAATCCCTGAGCATCCCGGTGCGGGCGTGCTTTCTTAAGAAAAACTTATAAACTTATCTTGCCAAGATGGTATAAAGATGGCGCTAGAATATCTTAGTTATTTGGGAATATTGGGATTAATCTTAATAGCTATTGGATGGGTGCCACAAACAATACAAACAATAAAACAAAAGAAAAATAATCTTGCCATCAAATTTAATCTATTATATACTATTGGTTCTTTAGCATTAGTAATCTATTCAGTTTATATTCAAGACACTGTCTTTATCTTACTCAATGGATTTGCTTTTCTTATGAGTGGAGTTGGATTGTTTTATAATTTTAAGAAATAATTAATTAATCATGTCCCCAACTTTATCCTTTATCTCCTGTTCTTCTAGATGATTCCACCTAAATTCCAAAAAGATGTCCTGCGCCCTTCGGGCACTCACTTCTTTTTTCTCAGTGTGCGAGACCATGACATATGTCGCAGGTAACCGAAAATTAGTTCTCATCTAATTTTCTGTCTTCTTAATGAAAAAAGAAGACATAAGAAAAGAATTTTTTAAGCTGAAGATTAAGGGGCATTCAACAAATCAATGCAGAAAAATTCTTTTTGCGCAATTTGACTATGAAGTATGCAAAAGAACTCTTCAGAGATGGGATAAAAGATTGAACTCTGAAGAGGGGGATTTGTGTGATAAATCAAAAAGACCGAGGACAATTCATTATAAAATAGATAATCAAATAGAAGAAAGAGTAATTTCTATCAGAAGAAAAACTGGTTGGGGTGCAAATAAAATCAACCAGTTTATTAAAGAAATTTCAGAATCCAGCATCAAGAGAATTCTTGGCAAAAACAAATTAGTTAAACCAAATTTAAACAGAAAAAAGAGAATAAAATATGTTCGCTGGCAAAGAAAGCACCCTAACTCTTTATGGCAAATGGATACTTCAGATCAAAAGGTGCAAGGCAAGCACCTTTTCGCGGTCATAGATGACTGCTCGAGGGGATGTTTGGGATTATTTGGATTAAATAACACCTCAACAGCAGTCATAGTTAAGTGTCTAGATGAGATAATAGCAATTCACGGAAAACCAAGAGAAATTCTTTCAGATAATGGTCCACCATTTGGTCTGACAAGTAAACATAGCAAGTTTGACAGATGGTGCAATCGTCGAGGAATTAAGCACATAAGAACAGCAATTCACTCACCAACTACCACTGGAAAAATTGAGAGATTTTTCCAGACTCTAGAAAAAGAATTACCTTTTTGCAATAATGATCTAGGGCTTTTTAGAATGAGGTATAATCATTCTAGGCCTCATTCGAGTTTAGAAAATAAATGTCCTGCAGACATTTACTTTGATTTTTCTAGATTATTTTAGGGAGTGACATATGTCATGAACCTATACACTTCTTTTTTCTCAGTAATCTTTAAAAAGACAGAATAATTCATAAGAAAGAGAGGTGAACATGAAAAAGAGATACTTATTAGGGATTATCTTAGTTTTAGTTGTCTTTTTGACTCTATCAACCCTTTCTGTTTTATCTTTTCTGCCTGTTTCTTCTGCTTATGGAGAATACATTTGTGCAGATTACTCTATAACAAATATCAGCCCAACCTCTGTTGGCATAAATGAAGAATTCACAATCGGGGTCCAGATTGAAGCTTGCGGTCCAAACCTACCTGATTTTGTTTCTTTTGAGCTGATAAATCCGCCAACAGACATAACAATCAAAGAGCCCTTATTAATAAATATTACAAATTTCTATTCTGGAAATAGTGAGAGATTTATAGTATATCATATGAAAACCAAGGATGATGCACACCCAGGGACACATCTCATCAAAACAAAGCTCATATACTACAAAAATGGAATCTCTTTCATAAAAGACCGCAACTTCAGCTTTGATGTTTATGGAGAAAAAGCAGAATTAAACATAGGCTCTATAAAAACAAAACCAGTCCTTCCAAAACAAGGGGATGTTGTTGAATTGACTCTGAGAATAGAAAATGTCGGTGAGGGGACTGCAAAATCCATCCAAGTTTATGCAGACTATCCCTTCCAAGGAGTCAAGCAGTCTTTCATAGGCTCACTTGATGCAGATGAAGACGCTCCTGCAATTTTTACATTCATTACAGACAAATCAGGAGTATTTGAATTTCCTATTACAATCACATATTCTGATGATTTTGGAGAGAAAACAACTGAAACAGATGTTGAAATCAACATAAATGAAAAAAAATCTAATCTTGGGATAATAATCATTATCATAGCGATTATTATTATTTTTGGATTGATTATCTTTTATCTTATAACAAAGAATAAATCAAAAGATAAAATAATTCATCAGCTTCTTAAAGGAAATGACTCTAAGGAAAAAGGAAAGAAATAATGGGCGAAAAATGGAGACAAAATGTTTAATGATATTAAAGTGGGGTTGCTTGGCGCTACAAGTTCTATAAGAAGAGGAAATAAAAAAACTTTAATATTTATTATTTTTGTGCTGGCCTTAATTTTTATGAATCTTGTATTCTTACCTTCGATGATTGGCGGGATGACCGGCATGTTTACTGATTTTATGCAATATCCCTATGGGGACATAGTGATTGAACCAAGTAAAGATAACACTTACATAAATAATGCGAATAATGTTTTACAGACAGTTAGAGCAGTTCCAGATGTACGGGCTGCAACAAAAAGATTGAATGTTGGAGCATCGATACAATATAATCAAGAAGTAGTAGGTTCGACTATAACAGGGTTATTGCCCTCTGAAGAGTATGATGTTTCTGATTATCCCAATATTATAGCAGAAGGAGATTTCTTGGGAGATCTTTCCCGAGATGAAATAATAATTGGTGCTATGCTTGTAGAAGGTTATTTTGGTTCTGAGATATATGATAATCTTGGAGGAGTAAGGGTTGGCTCCCTTGTTAATGTGACTTATAGCAATGGTATTTTGAGAACTTACAAAGTTAAAGGCATTATGGAAGGTACCTTCGAGCTTATTGATCTTAATGCTTTAGTTCATTATAAAGAACTTGAAGATGTGTTTGGCTTGGATGGAAACGAAGCAACTAGTGTTGTTATAAGGATTAAAGATCCAAATGATGCAGCAAGTGTAAAGGAGAAGATAATTTCTGCTGGTGTCAAAGAGCCCGTATTTACAATGGATGAAAAATCTGATGCCATCTTGAGACAAGCTATGCAAAGCATGGATATGATAAATGTTGTTTCGAATTATGTTAGTTTAATTGTGGGTGCTGCTTTGATTTTAATTATCATTTATATCAATGTTCTAAATAGAAAAAAAGAGATAGGCATATTAAAAGCAATAGGAATTACCCCTCGTTCAATAGTATTATCTTACGCATTCATTAGTATGTTCTATGTTTCAATGGGCATCATTGCGGGATTGGTTTTGTATTTTGCTCTGATGTATTATTTTACTATAAGTCCGGTAACATTCTATGATACTATCACAATTATTCCAAAAATTCAAGGAGGATTGATAATTAAAAGCATTTTTACTATGCTTGGTATGTCAGTTATTGCGGGAGTTCTTCCTGCATGGAAAGTTTCAAAAGAAAATATATTAAAATCGATTTGGGGAAGATAAAAATGCAAAAAGAAAAAACATGGATTAAAATAAAAAATATGTGCAGATATTATAAATCAGGAGAAGGCGAAATTAAGGCATTGAATAATGCCAATTTTGAAATTGAAAAAGGGGAATTCATAGCAATAAGAGGTGCAAGTGGCAGCGGAAAAACAACGATGCTGAGAATCTTGGGGTTGATGGACAACCCAACAAAAGGAGAGTATTCAATTCAGGGATTGAATGTTGAGGATTTAGCTGAAGCAGAAAGAACATATTATAGATTGACTCAACTCGGTTATGTATTTCAAGATTATGCATTGATTAATGAAATGAATGCCTTAGAAAATGTTTATGTTTTATCATTAATGGAAGGAAAATCAAAAAAAGAATCTATTGCAATAGCAAAAGAAGCACTTGATAAAGTTGGTTTAGAAGGCAAAGGAAATAGGGTTCCTGATGAACTTTCGGGAGGAGAAAAACAAAGAGTTGCTATTGCAAGAGCCATATCTAAAAAACCTGCGATTTTATTTGCAGATGAACCCTGTGCTAATCTAGATACACATACTTCCAAACAGGTTCTTGATGTTTTTAAAGAACTTAATCAAAAATATGGACAGACAATAGTTATGGTGACTCATGAAGACTGGCATCTCAAATATGCTTCTAGAATCATTGAATTGAAAGACGGCTTTATTGTAAGTGATAGGAAAGTTAGAAAGTCGTGAGAATCATTGCGCCACGCGCTTCGGCGCGGGCGTCCTACTTACTAACTAAATACTCTATTTCTGATTTACACTTTTTATAATCTTTTACCATTCTTCTTACTTCTTCTGAAGCTATTTGAGAATCCCTTAATTCTGGGCCTATTGAAGGATCAAATAATTCTTTTGGTGGTGGGATAAGACTAGCAAGATCATATTCCTCTGAAATTTTCCTTACTTCATCCACTGCACATTCAATTTGCGCATACGCTAGTCTCACTTTAAAATCCAATGCTGCAAGACTTCCATAATTGATTAATTTACCTACAGACAATACAACTGCCACTACACTAGCTAACAAACCAACGTCTTTAACATAATCAATAATCACTCTTTTTCTTCTGCTCATCTTTAAGGATGTTCTTTGTCTTTTTAACCCTTCACTGACGGTTTTGATTTTTTATTCAACTTTCTCTCTTTTTTCATTCTCTCATATATGCTCATTCCAAGTGGGATGCCTATAGTCATACCAATTATTAAAGCAACAATAGCCCCAATAATCCAAAGTATAATTTTATAAAATTCTATAAAAAACATCATATTAACCCCTATAAAGAATAATGCAGTGAATATAAAAGTCATATAAATAATGAAGTCTATGACTACCAGCATCCTATTTTTAAAATCAAAGTTATAATCTTTTGATTTTTCTCTGATTATTTTTGAAACAAAAAAACCGCAAACTATGATAAGCAATGCTAAGATATACTTCGGAGAAGCTATTATAACATCACCCATAAGCTTTGTTGTAAACTCTAAGCCCCATATCTGCAATGCCCCCCTTGAAAATATAAGAAACACTATCAAACCAGCAAACCAAGAGATAAACTTAAAGGAAATTTTCAATATGCCCTTAGATTCTGGATACAGCTCGAAAAATTTTGTAATTTTGTTAAAAAACCTTGTAAGAAAGATTATTACCAAAGTAGACACCAGGACCCCCGCTATTATCAGCAATGATGGATAGATGATATTTCCGTTCATTTTCTCACCTCTTTATAATATTGTATTGTCTTTTGTGCTATTACATCCCAGTCAAAGTTCTTTGCTCTTTTATTTGCTTTCTTTCCCATTATAATACATTTGCTCTTATTTCCTAATAGTTCTTTTACTTTATAAATAAATTGCCGGCTATTTGATACCACAAAACCAGAATCCCCGATTACTTCTGGAATTCCACCTACTTTAAATGCAACTACAGGCCTGCCCGTGGCCATTGCTTCTAAAATGCACAACCCAAAAGATTCATACTTTGAAGGCTGTATATAGACTTGGCAATTACGATAAAGATCTTTAAGAATTTGCTGATCCCTTGGCTTATCTATTATTTTTAATCTTTCTCCATATTTGTCCTGCATCTTTTGAATAAACTCCCTTATTTCTTCTAATTCTCCACCAATACGTCCGCCTGGACAAAGTGCAGTGAATGTAACATCTTTAATAGACATTACAGATGATATCAATTTTGGCAGAAGATCTATCCCTTTATCTTTGCTAAATCTTCCTACAAATAAAACATTCTTTTTGGTTATAGGAAAATAATCAAACAAATTAAAATCTACCCCATTAGGAATAATTCTCTTTGATTTAAGATTATAAATTTTTACCCCCTCTTTTGATAGAGCTTTTGAGACAAATATAGAGCCGTCACAATAATTAACAGTATGCTCTATCCAAGATATCAAGTCCCCAAATTGCCTCTCTTCATTACTAAGTTTTTTAACTCTTAATTTTTCTATGGCATGAAAAGTATGGATCCATTTTATATTGTATATCTTTCTTAATATGAATGCTGCCTTTGTAAGAGACCCATGGGTATGGAGGATATCAAATTTTCTTTTTGAATTTTCTCTTATTATTTCTTTTATAACTTCTGACTCAAAAATATCATACTCTAATCTTGTTTTGCAAAATTTATCATCAACTGAATTTAAAACTCTTCCAATTGTATGAACAATTGCCCCGTTCTCCCTATAAAATCCATCTTCATACCCATGACAGAATACATGAACCTCACAATTATGCTTTACTAAATATTTTGCAAGGTTTTGGGCATGAATTCCCACTCCAGAAAGGGTTGGTTTCAGATAATAATAGCTTATTAAAGCTACTTTCAGTTTTGGTTTGCTAAGAGCATCTATCAGTTCTAGAGTTCCTTTTGAGATATTCTCCCCAATTCCCAACACTGAAGATAAATACGATTTGATTACCATTTTTTATCATCCCCTTATTACATAGAAAACTACCTTTAAAATACTAACTGTGGAAACGATAAATACTGATGTTTTGAATTAAAATAATGAATTAAAAGACTATAAAATAAAGTATTATCTTAATCCTATTTTTTGATGATGCATAAAAATCTGAATTTCCAGCGCTGCGGCGCAGGCCCAATACTGCATTGTTGCATCTACGGGTGTTTTAGAAACGCTTTCTGTCTCATCTACAGGTCACAGATTCTAAGTCGAAACGAGGGATAGGTTTGATTTTACTCAAATTTTAGCTCTTTCCAATTTACACAAGAAAAACAAGGATTATACAGTAGTTGGATAAAATTCATAAAATTATACTATTTCGGCTACCTATCTTACTAATAACATTGTTTAACAATTTACTCTGACATAATGTCCCAGAATTTCCAACTAAGATTAGTTTCTTCTTAGCCCTTGTTATAGCGACATTAACTAAAGTTTCATTCTCGATAAATTTTAATTTATATTGGGGGAATGAATATTTTTTGCTTCTTGCAAAACTTATTATAATTATATCTTTTTCTCTACCTTGAAACTTATGAACGGTATCGACTTCTACATCCTTTATTTTAATATCTTTAAGGAACTCTTCTATCAAAAGTTTTTGTTTAACATAAGGTGTAACAACACCAATATCTTTTGTTTTTATTCTATTTTTAATAAATAATGAGACGATATAAGCTACATACTTAGCTTCTTTTGTATTTGAACATCCAGAGCCAACTTCATCTTCATAATATGCTACTTTTGATGTATCTATAAATATGACGGGCATTTTCGGGTTTAGAAACTGGTGTTTGCTTGCCTTTAAACTTAGTATTCTTTCTGCAACTTTTTCAGATGTTCTTAGTTTTCCCTCATAAAAAATTTCGTTTGCAATTTGAGCTATAGATTTATGCATCCTATATTGAGTTGAGAGGAATGTTGATGCTTCGGGATATATTTCAAAAAGTCGATTAAATATAGATAAATTCATTTCTTTAGATATATCTTCTTCCTCTATTGGTTGTAACTGCCTATTATCTCCAACTAAAATGAATTTCTTACATTTTAAAAGAGGTAATAAAGACATAAAACTAGCTACTTGAGTTGCTTCATCCATAATCATGACATCAAAATCTACATCATCTAAAAAATAATGACAAGATGATACAGCGGTAGTTGCTATTAAATCTGCTTTGTCAATAATATCTGATATTATGGTTTTTATTAGTTTATCAACATTTTTCTTGTAAAAATCCAACGAAAACAATAAGTTTACATATCGTTTATGTAAACCTTCTCTATGATTAATCTGAATGTAAATTTCTGTATTTAGACTTTTGGTTTTTACATCAAGTAAATCAATTTTTCTATTTAATGAATCTACATAAATTCTGTAAACTTCTTGATTTACTTCCGATGTCCTTCTTGTTATATTTGATATTTCCCGTTCTTTTAAAATTGGAAGATAACTATCTTCTAGTATTTCATAAGCCATAAATTCCAAGTTTAATGCGTCTTTATCAGGTGATCCAATTCCACTAGGATAAATTCTGTTGAACTCTTCCTCACATATTTTCTTTAGATGAACATACTTTTTCTGAAGTTCTGAAACTTTATCTAAATATTTTCTATTTTTTTCATACTCTTGTTTTAATTTTTCCAGTTCTTTGTTATTTGTTTTAGAAAAAAAAGAAGAAACCTTTTTACCTAAAATAGAGAATTTCATACTTCTTGTAAGGTTTTTAAGTTGTTGTATCTGTTCTACTTCGGGTATTTGTGCTTGTAATTCATTCATTTGCAGAATATTTTTGCTCAAAGACAAATAAGTTTCAGATTTTCCATTAATTAAAGATAGTTCATCATTTATAGAAGAAATATCAACCAAAGTTTTATTATGGATTGATATTGAAATTAATTTATCATACTTTTGTTTTTCGGCAATAAGATTATTAAGTTCCTTATTAAAAATTTGTTTTATACCTTTACTCTGATTAATACTATCTTGTACTAAATTTATTTCGTCTTTTATGGTTGGGATAAGTTTAAACAATTCGTCTATAATTTTATGATGTCTTTCAACTTCTATCCAATCTTTATGTTCCTTCATCTTTTCAAATATAGAAAATTTCTTAACTTCTGAATCAATCTCATTAATTGGACCAATTCTTACAAGATTTTTTGTTTCTTTCTTAGACAATCTTTTTATTATGTTATCTACAGCCAAATTTGTCCATGCAGTTACCAAAAGTTTCTGGTTTCTTTTTATGAACTGCCTGATTAATTCCTCAATAACATAAGTTTTTCCAGTTCCTGGAGGGCCTATTATTAAATGAAAATCTTCGGCTTTAATGGAATTTATTATTCCATCTTTCTGATTTTCATTAAGCTTTTTTGAGATAAAAGAAACTATTTTTTGGTTATAATGTGGTTTGTTCTCTCCAATTATGAAATCTAAGATTCTTGCGTTATCTAAACTAATTTTTCCTTTCTTTATATTCTCAATTATATTTTTTAGTCTTTCTAATATCACATTTGTTTTCTCTGTATCTATGACAACTTTCTTATTTTCAAATTGTAATGGATCAGTTTTAATCTCTAATTTAAGATTAGAATTGTAAAAATCCTTTGTAGTTGCTCGTATATCAATACTTAATGGGCTATCTTCTCTAATAAGAATCAAGGACCCTCTTGATAAATTTGGTTGCTTAGATGATTGCAACTTAATTGTTAGAATATTATTGCTCAAATCTATTGCTTCTACAGTTCCTTTGAAGGTTGTTGGTTTTTTCTTTTTTATTTCTATGAACTTTTCTATTTCTTCAATAATCTTAGAATATTTTTCAATATTTATGGGGGCATTCTCCATATTATCCCCCTTTGTTTGATAAAACATTTTCAATAGCTTGTTGCGTTAAAGGCTGACTTTCTTTCCATATATCATTGAAGAATTGTGCAACTTTGTTTATCATATGTTGCTCTCTCAAGCATATTCCTGCTTCATAATTGACAGATAAACCTTTTTTAGTTAAATTAGCAGAAGAAATTATAGCAACTGAATTATCAATTATAACCATCTTCGCATGTAAATCGTTGTTATATCTTATCTCTGCACCAAAAGTATCTTTCAAAACTCTAAATTTATCTAGATCTGTAATACCTTTTTCAATGTCCTCTTTTAGAAGACGGGTAATGATTTTGATGTTGGGTTCCTTTTTGCTTCCTTTCTTTTTAAAACTTGAAAGTTCATCAATAATATGTGTTATCCATGGAGAAGAAATTAATATTTCTTTTTGTGCTCGTGATAATTCCCTACTAATTTCACCATAAACCGTGTTTGATACTTCACTTGGCGTTGTCACAACAAAAGTGTATGCTTCTTTTGATTTCTCTAAATCTAATTTTAATTTCTTCTTAGTTATCTCTAATTCCTTAATTTGTTCAAGAAGTTTGTTTTGCTCTATTGTATTTAGTTTTAAGATTTTGATACTTTTTTCTAATTCTTCTACTTGCTTTTCTAATGCTTCTTTTTTAATATTAAGTTCCTTTACTAATTTCACATCAGTTCTATACTTTTTGATTTTCTCAGCTAATTCGAGGATCTCTTTTGATACTTCCATCTTATTTCCTCTCTGTTTTTCTCGGAACATTCCAATAAGGACTTTTACATTTAGGGCATACGATGGGGGCTTCTTCTGTTCTTGTTATCCATTCATGCCTGCATCTTTCGCATTTGCACTCGTAAACCTTGATTTCTTTTTTACTCATAACTATCTAATGAATGTCTTACTTTAAATACCTTACTATAGTCATATAGCATAACCGGAAGGTTTAAATAGATGTATACCTATAGTATATTATCGTAGGTATACAACATGAAACAAGAAATAATCTGTGAAAAATGCGACGGAAAGAACATTAAGAAAGACGGAGTTAGAGAAACTAAAAACAGAGGTAATGTTCAAAGATATAAGTGTAAAGATTGTTCTCATAGATTTTCAATGGACAATGGTTTTTGGAAGATGAAAAACCACGAGGATAAAGTAACTGCTTGTATGAATTTATATTATTCTGGAATGTCTTTAAGGAAAACACAAGAGCATTTACAAATGTTTGCTCCTAAAAATTCTCACTATTCTACTATTTACAGATGGATTGTAAAATATGCAAATATGATAAGCACTTTAACAGATAACTTACAAGTTAAAGCTGGACAAGAGTTAATGTCTGATGAGATGGAATATCATAGATTAGGAGAGCAGAATTGGTTTGTTGATGTAATGGATACAGAAACTCGTTTTGTAGTTGCTTCTGATTACATGAAAAGCAGAACCATAGAAAATTTAACAAAAGTCCTAAAGAAAAGCAAGTTAGCAACAGGCGAAAATGTAAAGGTAATTACGACAGGATGGATTGCAAGGTTATCCAAGAGTTTTAAGAAAAGCATTTGGATTAAAAACTCATTGGAATCACAAAAGTCCAATAATCCATAATGTTGTTATAGCTTCTGAAAGAGGGTTTAACCATAAAATAGAAAGGTTACATAATACAATTAGGGACAGAACAAAAATAATGCGTGGCTTTCATGGAAGTTTAGAGAGTGCAAGATCCATTATGAAAGGTATGGAAATCTACTATAATTTTGTTAGAAAACATCAAGGAATAGACAATAAAACTCCACAGGAAGAAGCCATACCAGAATTAGCTTTAAGCATGAATAAGTGGTTAAGTTTGATTAAATTGAGCAAAACTTAATTTTTTTATTCAATCCAGCACCCGACAACGCAACAATGCAGCCCAATACATAGATTTATGAACTCTCATTCTCAATCATAAATATGGCAAAGTTCAAACCAGGAAATAAAGGAAGCTTCGGAGACAGATCAAGAAGTCGATTTGGTGGAGGCAGTAGAGACCGAGGTCGAAACAGAGGAGAAGATAGAGAAAGCTTCGGAGACAGAAGTAAAGGATTTGGAAGAGGAGGAGACAGAGGAAAAATTGAAATGTATGACGTTATCTGTGATAAATGTGGAAAAAATTGTGAAGTTCCATTTAAACCAACAACAGGCAAACCTGTTCTATGCAGTGATTGTTTTAGACAAAATGACCGAGGTTCTGGTTCACGAGGGTTTTCAAACCAAAGAAGACCATTCCCTTCACAAACTATTCAATCAGGAGCATCTTCAGAACAACTAAAACAGATTAATGAAAAACTTGACAAAATAATCAAGACTCTGCAAGAATTAGAGATGACTGATGATTCTGAAGATGAAGAAGAGCAAAAAGAGGAAGAAGGCATCACTAAATAAAAAGTACCTAATTAATTCTACTTATATATTTCATAACTATAAATCCTATTTATTCTTATAAGTCATCATCATCGTCTGTATCGTCATTCCGCCAGCTTTTCGGCTCAATGAACTCCAGTAATGCTAAAAACACCAACAATCCAAAGAAAAGCAACAAGATTCCGGGAATAATCGTCCAATTCAAAGAAAGATTTCCATAAACAAGAATTATGCCCATACATGCTAAAAAATTAACAAATAATCCAGAAGAAATTCCAAAAGCGAACTTTTTAGGGGCTAAATGGAAAAAATTTAAAACAAAAAGCAGTGCAGCCTCAAAAACAATAAACCCTGCAATAAAATACTTGACAATGACTATTTGTGGTCCAATCAAAGTCAAATTACTTTTCTGGAGAATTATTGAGAAACCACTAGAAAACAGATAAGAAAAAAGATTCATGCCTACAAAAAATAACATCAATGAATTACCTACAGCAGAACTCCAACCAAGTTTTTCTCTTTTATAGTGTCCAAAATAAATCTCAAGTATGAACATACCCACAATCAGGGGAATTAGGGTCCACAGCATATTAGGGCTCTTTAATGGTTCTGATGCAAGGTTCTTGGATTCTTCAAAAATAAGGGCTAAAGAAGAGATAAACCTCTCAAAAAATACCTCAATTAAAGACATCTTCTTTTACATCAAACCTCTTTATTATACCATGAAAAAAGAATTTATAAAACCATCGAAAAACTATCTCTAATTTTTGAGCACTAACTAATCTATCTTTTATAATTAATTTTATAAACCTCCAAGAACTTATCCATTCATGAAAAAAGAGGAAGGCCTGGGCACAAAGGAAGCTAATAGAAAAATTGAACAGTATGGTTATAATGAAATAAAAGAGTCTACTTTTGCTTCCCCTATAAAAATTCTCTTTAGACAAGTGAAAAAGAATTTTGTTATTTACTTATTATTTGCAGCCATGCTTATTTCTTTTTTTGTTGGTAAAACAATTACAGCGTACACTCTTCTTGCAGTTATCCTTGTTGTTGTTTTTGTCGGTTTTATACAGGAATACAGGGCTGAAAAAGTTATACAATCCCTAAAAAGTATGCTTACCCCAATTTCAATAGTTATAAGGGATGGAAAAGAAAAAGAAATTCCTTCTAGAGAAATTGTTCCGGGAGACATAATCATTTTAAGAAGCGGAGAAAAAATTCCTGCTGATTGCATTGTTCTTGAAGAAAAAGAATTGTTAGTTAATGAATCTATTTTGACAGGAGAATCAAAAGAGGTTGAAAAGAAAGCTGTAAAAGATTTAAAAAATTATTCAGATAAAAATCTGCTTTTTATGGGCTCTTTTATTATGAATGGAAGATGCATTGCTAAGGCAATTCATACCGGCATGAATACAAAATTCGGAAAAATTGCAAGTATGATTTCAACTGCTGAAAAAGAACTTCCTTTACAAAATAAAACCAATAAAATAGCAAAATATATGGTTTTTGTTGCAATAATATTTTCTGTCTTAACTGGTTTAATAATGGTTTTAAGAGGTCCGCATTCAGGAACCTTTTTAGTAGATGTTCTAATTTTAGTTATTGCTTTGTCGGTTTCTGCTTTTCCAGAAGGTTTGCCTGTTGTTCTGATAACTGCTCTTTCTACAGGAGTATATAGAATGGCTAAAAAGAATGCAATAGTGAATAGGATGTCAATTATAGAAACTCTAGGAGAAACAACAATCATCTGTGCAGACAAAACAGGAACAATCACAAAAGGGGAAATGACTGTTGAAAAAATATTCGCAGACAATAATTTTATTGAAGTTTCAGGAACAGGCTACAGTGCCGATGGTGTCTTCTCTATTTATAAAGAAACAATTGACCCAAAAAAATACTATGTTCTTGACCTGTTGAATAAAGCAGCAGTTATGTGCAATGATTCAAGAATAGAAAGGACAGGTGAAGACAAAATATATAATATTTTTGGAACTCCGACAGAAGCCTCTCTCTTGATAATGGCTGCAAAAGCAGGAATTTTCAAAGAGGATCTAAAATATGAAAGAACAGAGGAAATTCCCTTCAACTCTAACAGGAAGCTAATGTCTGTCTTATGCAAATTCGAGAATAAAAATTATGTTTATTCAAAAGGAGCTCCTGAGATCTTATTAAATAAGTGTAGATTCATCCAAAGAAATGATGGAATCTTCACCCTGACTGACCGAGAAAAGAGAAAAATATTAGACATCAATAAAAAAATGACCACCAATTCTCTTAGAACTCTTGCTCTAGCCTATAAAAAAGTCAGTTCTTTTGAAAGAGACCATTTTGAAGAAGATTTTGTCTTCC
>CAYPSK010000009.1:0-20339 GCA_964413705.1 Candidatus Woesearchaeota archaeon
AACATGAAAAAGGGCGAAATAAGCAATCCAATCAAACCAAAAGGGAGGTTTGATGTTCTTTATTATTATTCAAAAATCTCGCAGAATAAACAAGTCCAGTCATTTTTGAAAGGCAAGGAAATAGCTTCAAAAATCTGGATTCCTAATTTTGGTTCTTATAAAGGTCCTGGTTTTTTCATAAGAAGAGGTTCAAAAGACCCAAAACTGGACATAAAAGAACTTGGCTCTAAGGATATAGGGAATAAATTCTTTGACCTGAGAAAAGATATGCCAAGAGAGAGGGCAATGGATAACAAAAAAATCAATAAAATTCAAGAGAATGTCTGGCTTTATTTTCCACCTAATAAATGTATTGACTTCTTTTATGCAACAAATGGAGAGGGCCAAGGAAAACCTATAGAGAGAATCTTCATTGATATAGATAGAACAAATTTATCATCAGAACAAGCAAGGCAAGTTACATGTGAACTTGTAAAAGAAATCAAATCTGATAAAGCTTTTAACAAACTTTTTTCATATAAAATAATAATTCTTTGGACAGGCTCTTCATTTCATGTCTATCTTCTTCTTAAGAAACCGCAGGAGTATGAATTCTATGCCAAATACATAGCATATAGTAAGAATGAAGAACAACCCTCTTTTATTTCTAAGTGGGCAGACATAATCCAAAAGAAAACCAAAATCAAAGTCTCAGGTGGACATGAAAAAATCAGAAACACAATAATTCTTGATCCTTCGGGAACACCTTCTGGAAAACTTGCCAGAGTTCCTTTCTCACTGCATTTTATAAAGCCTGCAGTAAAGGCAGAGTGCTCAATTGATGGGGTTTGTGTTCCAATAAATGAGGCCATGCTGAAGGACAAACAGCTTGTGAAGAAACTTAGGACTCTGAAGCCTGGACAAGTCCTCAAAGACTTGGATACGTGGGCAGAGAAGTTAAAATGATAGAAATCCTTAAAACCCCAGATTTCTCTAACATCAATAAAGATTATTTAAAGGAGGCAAAGCAATGGCAGGAATAAAATATCACGAAGCGCAGGATATCAAGAATGCTGTAAGGAAGATTGTTGCTGTCCTTGAGATGGACTATGTTAATGCAGATAGGGTGTTCTGTATAAGAAGTATCGGAACTAGCTCAAGCAACATTGTTGCGAGATGCCATGCCCTGCCAAAAATCTTGCAACAAGTCCTTGAAATAGAACCTGCTTATGTTATTGAAATCCTAAGTGAGAAATTTGATAAAATGTCTGAAGAAGACAGAATGAAAACTTTGATACATGAATTACTTCATATTCCAAAGACCTTTGGCGGAGGATTCAGACATCATGATTTTGTCAGAAGATCCACTGTTGACAAAGCATACAAGGAATTTAATAAAAAAGCAAGACTTTTTAGTGTGCCGGAAACAGGATATGTTTCTGAGCATAAGAAGAATGAAAAAGAAGATAAAGAAGAAAAACAAAATCCTGACCAAAATTCTTTGTGGGACTTCTAAATTTTCAGTTACTAAAAGGAAAGACTGCGTGCTTGTTTTCCTTAAAATTTACAGGAATCTCCAAAACATACTTGGCATTTCCTTCTTCAAATGAGATAAACGGCTTCATCCTCTTGGCTTTTGTGACATTCATGTTCTTATCCAGCCAGATAACTTGGAGAGGCACGAACACAAACAGCATGTGAATAGCTATGCTTTGCTCATTTGGGAATATAAATAAGATTGGTCTTCTTGACAAATTGAAAATCTTTCCAAGTGCTTGTGATAAAAGGCTCTTGCAGACCTTGGCATAGATTATAATCTCCTTCCCTTTGTATAAAAAAGCAACTTTTTTTATTTCCATCTTGATTATTCAAATTAAACCTAATTCATTTTTATATCTTTCTCCAAACAAAGCGCACAAATATCAAATAAAGCACAGGCTTTTCATTAAGTTTAGGTTATATCTGGGAATATATTATCTGAAAGAGTATTGTGGTGCTGTGCTTCGGCACTCTCAAGAATAAAAACCCTCGTCCTACAATAGTGAAGACAGTCATCGAGGGCAAATAGCTATTATGCCGTCGACAATAGAAAGCTTTAAATATATCCTCCCCGTCAGTAATTATATAGATTAAATAAATAAACAAAAAAGGAGGAAAATCAAATGGGAAAAGTCTTAGTAAAGAATGTCGTTAAGAGAAAATCAGGATATCTGTACTACGTAGACGGAAAAGGAAATGTCTGCGAAGCAAAGATGGCAAGAGGCGGCAAAAAGAAAAAAAAGAGATAAGAATAAAAGCTCTTTTCAATTAAATTTTTTCATTTTTTATTTTTTTTAATTAGATTCTTAGATTATCAAGATGATTCTAAACATTAAAGTCAAACCTGGTTCGATAGAATCTAAATTTGATGCTAAAAATAATCTATCTTATTTAAAATCCACTCCTGAAAAGAACAAAGCGAACCTTGAGCTGATTAAACTGATAGCTAGGCACTTTAGGGTCTCAAGCTCAAAAGTAAGGATTCTTCAAGGCAATACTTCTAAGAATAAAAGAATAGAAATCCTTTAAAAGTCCTTTTATCTTGGTTTTTATGAAAGCTATACTACTTTGTGCAGGCTATGCTACTAGGCTCTATCCAATGACAGAGAACTATCCAAAATCTTTATTGATTGTAAAAGAAAAACCAATCCTAAACCATATCCTTGAAAAGATAAATGCCGCAGAGGATATTGATTCTGTGTATGTTGTCTCAAATAAAAAATTCTATTTTAAATTCCTTGAATGGGCAATCAGAAATCAAAAAAACTGCCCAAAAAAACTCTGCCTTGTGAATGAATTCTCGACAATGCCTGAAAACCAAAAAGGCGGCATTTTCGGGGCAATAACTGCTATTGAGGAGAATAGAATAAAAGATGATATTCTTATTATCTTGGGGGATAATCTCTTTGAACTTGATCTTAATGAGTTCATAAACTTCTTTAAAGAGAAAAAATCTCCTTGCGTGGCATGCTATAAATTGGAAAATATAGAAGGTGCTAAGAAATTTGGGGTTGTGCAGATTGACGAGAATAACAAGATTATGGATGTTGAAGAAAAGCCCCAAAATCCGAAATCAGACCTTATAGTTACAGGAATCTATGCTCTAAGAAAGAGAGATATCAAAAAACTGAAAAAATACTATAAATATCTTGAAAAAAATAATCAGCAAAGTTCGAACATAAATTTTACACACTTTTTGAAAGATATCTATAAACAAGAGAGTGTCTATGCTTTTCCCTTTCAGGGCCAGTGGATAGACATAGGCTCAAAAGAAGATTATGAAAAAGTAAAGTAAAAAATTGAAATTATCCTTATTCCCTATGTATCTTGATTGTCTTGACATTAATCAGGGCATCTGCAATCTTCTTTCTTCCAGATAATAGTGTTCTGTGAAAAGTTGATTGAGATATTTGCATCTTCTTTGATGCTTGAATCTGATTTATACATAGAAAATCATGAAGCTTGATAGCCTCTAATTCATCTTTTCTTATATGTATATTCTCAAGGCAGACAGTTGTTAGAGGAATAAATTCATAACACTGAACTTCATGATTCAAATTCCTCTTCTTTTTTGGGCGCGCCATTATGCATATATATTCAAAATTAGATATTTAAATCTTTTTATTGGCTGTTTTCAGTTATGAATATATATTCAAAAACTATAAGTTTTTGATATGACGAAAATGCAAATCATTTTTCATTATATTCAAAATAGTCTATATTTAATTAAACTTTCCTACCCTCAATCACCCAATTCTCTTTCTTTTTGAAACATTCTGATTTAAAAAAAGATAAAGAGGATTTATTGTCTAAATAGATATCTGTAATTAAATCTGTTTTTTTTATTTTCTTTAATCTGGAACATGCTAACTTAATTAAATAAGACCCTATTTTCTTTCTCCTATATTCTTTTTTAACAAAAATATAAGTCAACCAAGAAACATTTGGTTTTTGCGAGGAGTAATTCTTTTGTATTAGTATGAATCCTACAATCTTATCTTTTTCTAAACAAATAATCCCAAAACCAAAAGATTTTTTCAGATATTTTTTTAGCTCATTTATACTCCAATCCCAAGAGTACTCTGAAGAAGAACCAAAGTCCTTTTTTCCTAATAAGTAAATTTGCTTAATATCTCCTCTTTTCAACAAGCAATATCTCATTTTTACTCCATAGGGGCTCCGGAGAATCTCTGACCTTTGCCTGGCATTTGTCCTCCGAGTTCTTGGGGCAGAGATGAGAAACCAGAACCATATGTATTAAAGTGCTGATCAGGAAGCATTGTTCCATAACCTGAGAAATATCCTTGTGGAAAACCATAAGTCATCTTCATCTGATTCCAGTAGGGTGCTGCTGCAGCCCCATAAATCGGAGAACCAAAGGCTTCTAGAACATAGGATGATGGCGAACCGAATTTCTGAGCAACAAAACCTCCTGCTTCAACTATATGTCTCCCTGAATAACCTGTTTTTTCTAATTCTCTTAAGATTTCCTTAAATGGAACTTCCCCCATTCCAGGAGGCAGATGCGTATCATTATAGCCGAAGTTATCTGTTAAATGTACATGCTTAACAAAAGGGGCAACTGCTTTTGCCTCTTCAGCCATTGACTTTGCAAACTTCTCTGGCTTAAATTTTCCATCTTCAATGCCAAATCCGTGTTTTCTCATAAGATTTATGTGCCCAAGATCCCAAGTTGCACCAATTAATTTTTTTGCCATAGATTTTGCAGTGTCCTCATTCATGCCCTCTTGTTTAGCCTTGTCAACAAAAGATTTTCTACTTTCTTCAATTAATTTCTTTAGACTCTCTCCCCTACTGAATACTGTATTTGGGAAGAAATTTTCAACACAAAGAATAGGTGCTTTTTCTCCAAATTGTTTATATGCCTGAAATGCCACATTGCCAATTGTTTTTCTTGATTTTTCCAGAGCAAATTCCTCTGTCGGCACAAAGATATTTGGTTTTACTTTTCTCATTCCTTCAATAAGAATTCTCTCTGCAGAACTTCTTTCTTCTACAAGTTTTGCAAATTGATCAGGTGCTTGTTTAATTATTTCTTGCTCAGTCATAACTTTTCCATTAATCTTTCTTAAATTATCAATTTGGCGAAGTTTGGATTCATACCTTTTCATCTCTTCTCTGAGAATTTCCTTGCTTTTATCGTCGCTGAAAGTATAAGCTTTATGAAAGTGCTGTCTTAAATCAAGATCATAATCTTCAAGAAGATTTTTTACTGTGCCTAGTTCCATCTGTGCTTCTTCGAGTTTTTTATTCTCTTCAGGAGTAAGTTCTTCGCCAAGTTGCTGCTGTCTATGAAGGATTGTTGCTTGTTGGCCATATGCCCCCACCCTGCTTTCAATAACTGATTTATTATACTCTATGCTTGACAAGGGAGCTGTTGCCTGTCTCTGATTATATTCATCTAATCTGAGCCTAGGGTCAACTTCATATCCTACAAGGATGGGTTGTCCATCTTTTCCATGTTTTATCCTTCCTTCAGAATCTTTTTCATACTGGGGAACTGCTCTTTTATCTGGAATTGGATGTCCCTCTTTATCAAGTACGAGTTTTCCGAATTCATCTCTTTGATAGAATGGGATTGGAGATGCAACAACCTCTCTTTTGATAGGGCCCCACTCTCCTGTTTCCCTATTAACAAAGTATAGCATGCTCTCTTTATTTTTTCCAGTCAGGGGATCTTTTTCTGCTAGCCACTCTCTGTCTGGAATTCCGATTGATGCATGAAAAACAACAGGGACATTTCCTTTTTCATCTAATAGGTGCGCTCTTTCAACTGCTGCCATCATATGCCTCTCAGATTCTTGTCTTGTATATTCATTCCAGCCTCCTCGTTCAGTGAAGCCAGCTGGGTCAATCATCGGAGCATGCAATGAAGCCTTGGCTCCTGTTAATTTCATCAATTGATTCACTTCAGCAAATTGCTGTTTAGGAATAGTCTCAAAAATTTCAGACTGGATTGGCTGAAGCTCAACTAATTTTGTTCCTTCACTTAATCTATCAGAAACTTCTTTAATCTGATTTGCTGTCTGAATACTTGTGGGAGAACCAATCTTATTAAAAGGCATCCTGTAACCTGTAAAAAATTCCCCATACTCAGAAGTTGGCGCAGCAGTATATGTACCTGAATAAAATTCTTCTACATTTGGGATTACATATGCCATTTTTACTCTTTTTTTCTTTTATATCATTAATACAATTAAGGATAATTAGGTAAGTTGATTTTTTAAGTCTTTTTGAACACTGGCTTTTGTTTCAATTAACTTGTTATATTAATTAAGATTAAGTCATTTATAACTTTTTTCTATGCTTATATTTGGCTTCAAATTCTGGAGCAAAACCATCCATATGTTCATCTTTGTCTGCACGTAGGGCCATATCATACTTAATATGTTCGTCCCTTCCTGCTTTGCCCATTGAGAGCATTCCATCTTCAATCAAACCTCTGCTGCGGCCAACCCCTAAACTTCCGCTTCTGCCATCTCTTGCATGAGATATCTCAGACATTTGCCTTCCTCTGTCCTGAATATTCTCAAAGGATCTTTCCTCTGACCAATCTCTTCCAGCATATTTTTCTTTTACATCTGCATAGACATCATTAAAATACTCTCTTTCTATTTCTGAGGCAGAATATATTTTCTCATCTTTTTTCTCTTCTTTTCCAGGAACTTGAACTTTTTCCATAGCCTGTTCAAGAGGTTCTATTTCTGCTCTTGATTTTTGATCTTGCTTGATTATTGGGCTGGAATCTACAGTGGGTGAGAAATCAGTCACAAAAACACCATCGTGCCATTCCTCCAGCACTGCCTCTGTCTTCTCGTCCCTTTTGCCTACTCTTTTCCAGGGTTTTTGTCCTTGTTTCTGCTCAGGCTTTTTTTGTTCTAGTTTCATATCTAATTTAATTTCTTTAACACTCTCTCTTTTTACTTCTTTTTCTTGTTGTTTTTCTTTAATTTTTTCTTCAATCTTTTTAATCTCAATCTCTTCACGCTTACTTGATCTAAGAATCCTAGAAATCGCTTTCATTTTTTCTTTTTTAATGCTTTTTTTCATTTTCTTAGAATTCAGATATTTTTATTTCATAAATTTTATGCCATGCACTAGCCTGATATGCTATAATTAATTCCAACGCCACTCTGGTTCGTGGACAGCCTTTCTAACCTCATCTGGAGGAACATCAAATTCTGGCTCAAGGAATGTTGCCATGCCTTTTGATTTTTTGAATATATGGTAGAGCTTGAAACAAGGTTTTGCAGCTTTTATCTCAGCATATCTTCTTAGTATTGATTCTTCAAAATTATCTTTGGGGATTGTTCCTATAGTATATTCTTTTTTATCTTTCTTTCCTTTTTTATCTCCTTTTTTTCCTTCTTCCTTAGAAGTTTCATCTTCACCTTGAATAAAATGATCTAAATCTTCCTGCAATGCTTTAAGAGAAGAATCAGTTGTTTCTTCAACTAGATTTAGGGCAAGGCCAAGGTCTGCTTTTTCAAGTTCTTTGTCTAAAACTTTTAATTCATCTTCATTTAAGCTATAAGCCCTAAAATGAACTTCAACTCTGCCTCCAAAAACATAGTGTCCTTGTGGTGTTCTATAAGGAATGCCCCTAAATGTAAAAGTCAGTAACATTATTGAATAATATTTTCTTCTTTCTTTATACTTTTTAAATGCTTTTGGAAGAGGATAGAATTTTTCATTAGATGCCTTATCAATATCCACTTTCCTTTTCCCCATAGCAGTCACTTCAAGAATCATTGTATTGAATGCATTAACTAAATCAGGGTTTCTAGAGGATCCTGCACGCATTGCAAGCTCTTCTGCGTTTTTTAGATAGGGCTTTGCCCATCTTGTGTATAATTTTAAAGCTGAAACCTCACTTTTAAGATATGCTTTTTCTATATCAAATCTCTTTCTTAATTCTTTTTCAGACCTTTCTTTCCAAACAAAAAATTCCGCAAGCCTTGGTTTTAAAACTCTCTTGACCCTATCATTCAAGTCCATTTTATCAACAGCGTCTAGGTTTGATGCAACCATAAAAGCATCTCTTAGTGTTGTGTATCCTAGCTCATATGTCATCTGGTGTATAGATCCCCTGCCTCTCTGAGGCATATCTACTTTGTCGAGCCAGATATTTTTCAGGGCAAGAAGTCCGGATTCTGCGATTCTTTTGTCTTTTTGATTACTTGCTTGGTCATACTGGGTAAGCCTAATCTCAAAATCTTTCAAATCATAGATAAGATTAATTATTGTCCTGATTAAGGTATTTATTGTGCCCATAATTTTCATTCCTTCTTCCTGCATCTTTGTTGCCTTAGCTCCAACTTCTGAAAAATAACCTCCGCCAGGCGAGGCTGCAAAATTATCCTCAAGCTTGATAACCTCTTTCCAGCCCAGGGTTTCACGCCAAAAATCAAGCAGCCAAAAATAGATTGGCTCCAGCTGTTCAGAGGTGCTGTCATAAATAATCATATGCTCCCAAGCAGGAGAGGCCTTACCCTCTTTATTTTTATATCTAGGGCAAATCTTGCTTATCAGTTTGTCTACATCTACACTCTCTTTTTTAGAGGCCATAATCTTTTAGGATAGGGAGGTTTTTATTCATTTCGGTTAATGAAATTTTAACAAAAACCACCTAGAGTATAATCAAATATGGGCAAAGATAAAACATAAAATTTAAAAGTTGGAAAGCTGTATAAAAAGATGGTAAGATTCAAAAAAAGAGGAGCAAGGGAAATAGTTTGGGGTCCTGATGAACCTTGGGTTGAACCTAAGAAAGAAGTTGTTTTGGGTCCTGCTGGAACTCCTTCTGATATGAATCTGGCAAGTTCATCAAGTTCTGGAGAGAGCGCACTTGGATTTTTAGGAGAAATGGCAGGAGCAGCTGAACCATCATCAAGTTTATCTGATTCTGGTGAGAGACCCACAAAATCCCCGTATGGCTATAACCCTACAGAATCAAGTTCAAACCCAAATTCAAGTTATGGTTATTCAGATTCAAGTTCATCTTCTAATTCTTCGCTGTCTTCAAACCATGTTGAGAGAATTGAGAGATTGCATAGGAAACTAAATAAGACAATTGAAAGACTTGAAGAAATTGAGAAAAAAATAAACAGAGTCCAAGATAAATTGGATTTAAGGGATTACTAATTTAAAAAAAGCGTACAATCACTAACTAAAGCGCATAATTAAATAAAAAGAGGCATCATTAATATAACTTTGACAAGACTTTTGTGCTTCAGTAATCTTGTAATATAAAAAATGGGAAAATTATCATTTTTAATTATACTCACTGCTGCAGTCATCATTATAGACCATGCTCTTAAATTTTTTGCAAAAGCAGGCTCAACAAGTTTCTTAAAATATGTGACAAATACCGGGGCAGCATTTTCTTTGCTCTCAGGACTTGGATGGACAAAAATACTCTTGATAATCGTTTCTCTTGCAATCCTCGTGATTGTTGCATTTTTTTACTTTGGACATCATAAAGGTTTCTTATTGATGATTGCTTTGACATTAATCTTTGCAGGAACTCTCTCAAACTTGATTGACAGAATCTTCTTAGGGCATGTCATAGATTATATTCCTTTCTTTGGTTTCAAGGGCTTAACTTTCAATCTTGCTGATATGGCAAATGTTTCTGGGGTTGTCTTGTTGCTCGTTCATCTTATAAAGAGATGAAATTATAACTGATTCACTAACTTATAACTTTTTAAAGAACAATTTCTTAGAAAATCATGGAAGAAAAACAAAAAGCGCAGCTCGCAGAATTAATTGAGAAGCTTGAACAGTATAGGGGAAGGCATACAGAACTTATTACAGTCTATGCTCCGCAGGGCTCAAATATAAATCAAATTGCTAATCAGATTGTTTCTGAACAAAGTACAGCTCAAAACATAAAGAGCAAAACAACAAAAACAAATGTAATTGATGCTCTTGAAAGAATTATAAGACACTTAAAGTTATATAAAAAAATCCCAGATTATGGGCTAGCTCTATTCTGCGGAAATATAAGCAAAAAAGAGGGGCAGCCAGATCTTCAGATTTGGGCAATTGAACCACCGCAGCCCTTAAGAGTCAAGTTCTATAGATGCGACCAGACTTTTGTTTTAGAGCCTTTAAAAGAGATGCTAAAAGCAACTGAGGTATATGGTTTGATTGTAATGGATAGAAGGGAGGCTACAATTGGCTTGCTTGAAGGAAAAGCAGTTACAAAACTCAAACATCTGACATCTGGAGTTCCTGGAAAATTCAAGACAGGAGGTCAGAGCGCTGCAAGATTTGACAGACTAACAGATGAAATGGCTAAGGAATTTTATAGGAGAATTGCTGACTCTCTAAAAGACGCATTTGCAGATATGCCTAGACTGAAAGGAATTATTGTCGGGGGCCCTGGACCTACAAAAGAGGATTTTATAAAAGAAGGGGATATTGCAATTGCTTTAAAAAGAAAGATTATTGCTGTCAAAGATGTGGGCTATACTGATGAACAAGGATTAGATTATCTTGTTGAACTAAGCCAAGAAGATATTGCCTCTGAATCAATAGTCAAGGAAAAAAAGATTCTAAAAGAATTTTTTGAGACTCTTGGAAAAAACCCTAGTAAGGCAGCCTATGAAATCAAGGTGGTTAAGAAAGCTCTAGAAAATGGAGCTGTCCAGAAATTAATATTATACAACAAGCTAGATAAAGCCCTGACAAAAGAACTAGAGGCCATGGCAGAAACAATCTCTTCTGAAATTTTTTATGTTTCTGACGAAACAAATGAGGGCTTGCAGTTCAAGAATCTTGGGGGCATTGGAGCTTTGTTGAGATTCGCGATAGGATAATTTTATTATAAAATATCACAATAATCTTTAAAAGGTTAAAGATAAAACTATTAAATGGCAGATTATAATCCTATGGCTATGCGTGTAGTGGAGGATAGATATGTTTTATTGCATTCTGGATATGGTGGTGGGCAGTATATTGGTGAGGTCAGAGAAATTATAGCGCCTGCAAGGGGTTTTCCCACACTTCGTTTTAAAGGGGAAGTTTATCGATATCAACCAAAAGGTTCGACATGGGGCACAGACAAGCTTGATGACGATGTTCTTTTTTGGCATAGACTACCAGAACCCGAGAATCTTAAACTTGGACTAAAACCAAGAGATAATCTGCATGTTCTACCAGATGAGCCAGACTTAGAGTGGTTTATAAAAAATAATCGGCCAGTAAACCCAACAAGAAAGGATCACATCCACCGATTAACAGGAACCAGGAGTCCAGCTATTCATATTTTTGGTACTGACAAAGTAAAAATGGTTAGATAAATTATTTAGTGAATAGATTTTTGAAGTATATGCTCTAACAAAATAAAGTTTAAATATGCTGTTTAATGCCTCTTTTTATGATGATTAATCCAGATCAGTTGAAAGAAATTGCACTAGCTGCTTTAAGAATATCATATCAAGTTCATCAAAGACTTGGGGCAGAGGGTGAACAATCAGTTAAGAAGAACCAATTCGGTGAGACTGCCCTAAAAATGGATATTGAAGCAGAAAAGGTAATTATTGACACACTAAGAAAAGCACAGGTTCCAATAAGGATAATTACTGAAGAACATGGAGTTATTGAAATAGGAAATAATCCAGAATATCTGGGAATACTTGATGGCTTAGATGGCTCTGAAGTATACAAAAAGAAAAGAGGGGAGGGGAGATATGGCACAATGCTCGGAATATTCTCTGGCATAGATCCAAAATACCAGGACTATATATTCAGTGGGATAATGGAACATTCTACAAGAAGATTATTTTATGCAGTCAAAAGAGGAGGAAGTTTTATGGAATTGGATGGAAAACCCGTGAGAGTTCATTGTTCTGATTGCAGAGAACTAAATGAAAGAACAAGAATATATGTAGATAATTCCTTTGACATCAACAGAGACATTTTCTCGGCTAGGCTTAAAGAATTTCAAGTTAGAATTCTAGGCTCTTCTGCAGCATACTATGCAGATCTTGCAGAGGGTAGTGTAGATCTTGTTTTAGAATGCACTCGCAAGGGAAATTTGGAGATTGCAGTTTCATATGGATTAGAAACTGAATCAGGCGGAGTTATGCTAACTCTCGATGGCCAGAGCCTTGGTACAAGACATTATTCTAAATTTGGACGAGATATCCATGTTCCAGTGGTCTCTGCATCCACTAGGGAATTAGCAGAAGATTTAATCAAACACGTAGGACAGAAATAATTGAAGTATATGCTCTAACAAAATAAAGTTTAAATAATCTCTAGAGCTGTTAGATAATTAAAAAGCAGATAAAAAAGAAGTAAAGAAGGAGGCCAAGCATGACTCACATTAAAAAATTAACTTTGCATGGATTTAAGTCATTTGCAAAATCAACAGATATTCTTTTTGATAAAGGATTGAACTGCATTGCAGGAGCAAACGGAAGTGGAAAGTCATGCCACTATAGCACCCTTGTAACTCTGTCAAATGGGCAAGAAATAGAGATTGGAAAGCTCATTGAAGAACAACTTAAGAAAGCAAAAAACATTGAAAGAATTGATGATGGCATTTATGCGAATTCTGAGGAAGATATTAGGATTATTTCCCTGAACAAAGAAACAATGAAAACAGAAGAGAAGGTAGTTTCTAAGTTCATAAAAAGAGAAGGAGATATTATCTATGCTATAAAAACAAGAAGCGGGAAAGATGTAAAGGCAACGGGCTGCCATCCGGTAATGATCTTTGATAAAGGCGAAATAAGGAGCACGGTCATCAATAATTTAAGATCAGGGAACATCATTGCAACACCAAGACTTATCCGGCTGTCCGACACGAAGGAATTTGCTCCAGAATTAATGAGATTCATGGGGTACATCATCGGGGACGGGTATTTGGCAAAGGATAGAATAGAATTTGTTAACAATGACCCCGAGGTTATAGGGGACTATAAAAGAATACTTACTGAATTTTTTAAAGTTGACATAAGAGAAAGAAATGATAAGGGAGTCAATAGAATCTATACTAGAGATAAACATTTTGTGAAAAAAATAAAAGATTTATTCTATAAAGACTACAAAGAATCAATAACTTCTGAGATAAAGAAGATTCCCGAAGAATTTTTAACTGCTGGGAATAATAGCCTGAAACATTTATTACAGGGGTTATATGATACAGATGGAAGTGTAAGAAAAGATATCAGCATAATCGAATTTTGCACAAAAAATAAATTTTTAGCAAATCAAATTCAAGGAATGCTACTTAGGTTTGGGATTTTATCTAAAATTAAATTAAGAAAATGCTGTGCGGCAAACACATTGAATAAGATGCCAAGAGATTATTATTATATTTATATTTATGGACAAGAGAATCTTAGAAAATTTGAAGAAAATATTTCTCTAAAAGTAGAACATAAAAGATTAAACTTGAAACTTCACACTAAAAAAGAGATTAAACAAAATCCAAATACAGATTTGTTACCCAAAGAAGTTAACTTTTATGTAAAAGAGCTGGCAAAACTGTTAGGAATACAAATAAAGCCCCTAAATAAAGAATACCCCATATTACGGGCATACTGTAACAATGTTTGCTGCCCAACGCGGACCATGATTCCTAAGATCATTGAATTATTTCAAAGAAAATTGGACTTATTAGAGAATCGGTATGATAATCTTAGACCGGACCCAAAATTTTTAGTTGAATGCATGAACCAGCTTAATATTTCAGGCATTCAAGCTACAAGACAAATAGGATTGCAAGGGCAGGTAATCACAACACATTGGGCTACCGGTAGATTTAATCCAAAACCGGAAAATCTGCTTAATTTCTATAACCTAATAAAAGAAACATTTACAATGAGATTTGTAAGAATAAGATTATTATTAAATTTATTAAAAAATTTAGTCAATTCAGACATATACTGGGATGAAGTTGTTTCAGTACAAGAACTGCCAAAAGAAAGGTATGTATATGACCTGACAATAGAGAATAACCACAATTTTATTGCAAATAACATTTTTGTACATAACAGCAATATTCCTGATAGTATATGTTTTGTTCTTGGAAGGCTAAGTATCAAGAGCATGAGAGCTTCAAGAGCTTCTAAATTAATATATCATGGAGGAAAAAATGGAAAACCTGCGCAATTCGCCAAAGTAAGTATTGTTTTTGACAATTCAAATAAAGAATTTCCAATGGCCATGAATGAAATTGAAATCTCAAGAATTGTGAAGAGAAATGGAAATAGCATATACAAAATAAATGACGAGACAAAGACAAGACAGGAGATAATTGAGCTGCTTGGACAGGCAAACATTGATCCAGAGGGATTCAATATAATCATGCAGGGCCAGATTGATTCTATCATAAGAATGCCCCCTGATGAGAAAAGGCAGATAATTGAGGAGATAGCAGGAATATCAATTTATGAAGTCAGAAAAGAAAAATCTTTAAAAGAGCTAGACAAGACAGAAACACAGCTCAAAGAAGTCAGGACTATCTTAAATGAGAGAAGAGCATACCTAAATAATCTTGAAAAAGAGAGAGAGCAGGCCTTGAAGTATGAAAATCTAAAAAATGATATAAGAAAGTGCAAGGCGAGCATCATCTCAAAGAAAATAAATGATGTCAGGAAAGAGATTCTTGGCATAAATAAAGAGATTGAAGTAAAAGAGAGAGCTATTGAAAAGTTAAAGCAGAATATAGATGAAACAAAGAAAAAAGTCCAGGCAAATAACTTAAGAATTTCTGAAATCGAAGAAGAAATTGAGAAAAAAACAGGAATTGAACAAAACAATCTGAGAAATTCTGTCCTTGAATTAAAAACAGAGGTCGCCAAGCTAAGTATGAAAAAAGAGAATATGAATGAACAAATTGATTCTCTCGGAAGAAAGGACTCGAGCAGCGTCGAGGAAATTGCAAGGTTAAAAGAAGAAATTAAAGAAATTGAAAGCCATTCAAGCACAAAAGTTTCTGGAAATGAAAAAGCAAGATACCTTAATGTCAACCAGCAGATTGATGACATAAAGAAGAAAATAGAAGATATAGAAATAAAAAAAGAAAGATATCAGCTGCATAAGATAGAAGTAACAAGAAAACAGGCACTATTAGAGGATAAAGAAAAACAGCTAGTGATTTTAAGGGGAAAAATCAAGATTTTAGAGCAAGAAATAAATGCAGGACCAAAGATAAAAACCGGAGACCATACTGAAATAAAAAATAAAAAAGAAGAACATCAGAGATTTTTAGATTCTAGTCATCAAAAGCTCAGAGAAATTGAGAGAGAGATAACTCAACTATTAACAAAGAAAGACATTGAAAAAAAAGATGTTGAAGAGATTCTTAAATTAAGTCAGTGTCCTAAGTGCAAGCAAGCTGTTACATCAGAATACAAAAATGAACTTGTAAAAAGAATAAAAGGCATTATTCAAGGAATTGAAAAAAATCTTGAACAGAGAAACAGAAATAAAAAAGAGATTGAGAATGAAATTGAAAAAATCTCTAAAAGCATCCAGAATTTCATAGAGAGACAGGTTGAACTTGAGAAATTCTTCTTAATTGAGAAAGAAACAAGCATGAGAAGGCAAGAACTTGAAAAAATAAAGAACTCTGTATCTATGCTTGAAGCAGAAGTCTCTGGCCTAAGTGATGAAATCGGAAGTTTAAAAAAAGAAATGCCGAATTATCAAGATCTTGTAAACAAACATAGTGAATTCTCTAATAAATTTGAAAAGCTAAAAGAACAGCTTGTTGAAATCAAATTAAAGAAACCATTTGAGTATATTGAGAGAGACCTTGGATTAGAGGCTGAGATGAAAAGAAGAAATATCGAGCAAGCTGAAAAAAATATCAAACAAGCAAAGAAAGATAGTCTTGAGATTGGAATTAAGTTTAAAGAAATCAGCAAGGAATTGGAAAATAAGGCCAGCGAGCTGAGAAAAAAAGAGCAGGAACAAGAGGTTATTGAGAAAAAATTCAAGAAATTCTTCGAGGAGAAACAGAAACTTCAGCAAGAATCACATAAATTTGAATTGGAAATTAATGAGAGACAGATGAACAAAACATTAGTTGAGAGTGAGATAAATGAAATCAAAATCAATAAGGCAAGAGTTGATGCTTCCCATTCAACTTTGGAAATAGAATTAAAAGAATTTGAGGGCATAGAAATTTTACAGCAGAGCTTAAATGAGCTTGCACATAGATTAGAGAGATATGAAGAAGATTTTAAAGAGATGGGGCCAGTAAACCTAAGGGCTTTAGAAGTCTATGATAAAATAAGGGTAGAGTATGAAGAAATAAACACAAGAGTCCTGAAACTTGAAGAAGAAAAAGCTGAAATCCTCAAGATTATCGCTGAAATAGACAAGAAGAAGAAAAAGTCATTTATGCAGACTTTGACAGCAATAAATGATGCTTTCAGCAACAACTATGCACTTCTAAGCAAGAAGGGAACAGCTTTCCTTGAGCTTGAGAATGAAGATGACCCTTTTTCAGGAGGCTTAAACATCCTTATTAAGCTCGCTAAGGGCAAATACCAGGATTCTGACCTATTATCAGGCGGTGAGAAGGTTATCATCGCCTTAGCCTTAATATTTGCCATACAGAGATATAAACCATATGGGTTCTATATTTTTGATGAGATTGATGCAGCTCTCGATAAAGTCAACAGCGAGATTCTTGCCAAGCTTATCAAGGATAATATGAAGAATTCCCAGTATCTCATGATCTCGCATAATGATGCAGTCATCAGCAATGCTGATGTTTTATATGGGACAAGTATGCAAGAAGGAATCACGAGGGTTTTCTCGCTGAAGGTCTGAAAAGCAAGAAAACTTGTAATAAATAATAAAGAAGGTTTGTGCGCTTCCATGCACGAAAAAGAGAACTTTGTTAAAAGATGATTAATCTCAATAAGTGGGCTGGCGATAACTTAATAAAGAAAGTGGCTCATTAATGAGTATTATGAGTTTTAAACAAAAACATCCTGAAACTTGTTTGGCAAAATGCTTGATGATACTATTGGAGAAAGCCAAAAATCAAAAAATACCTGACAAGTATGAACTTGAGCTACTTATATTCTCACTAAAATATGAACGAGAAAACATTGCGAGAGGTCATTTAGAAAAAGTTGTTAAAGATTTCAAGGTAAATCTTAGTTGGTATGTAGACTCAAAAGTATTTTTTGATTTTGTCAAAAAGATGAGACTTCCAAAACAAGTTTCTCTAATAAAAGAAAAAATAAATCTAAAATTTATTGACAAAATTCTTGAAAAACCCATAATACTTTACATTGACAGATTTCTACTTTGGAAAAAAGAGTGGGGCTTATACTATAAGTATCATTATCCACATTTCGTAATTGTAAACAAAAGAATTGGTGATTTCTATGAAATTATTGATCCAGACGATGGAAAAATAAAAAAGATTGAAGCAAAAAAATTATCAAAAGCTATACTCAGTTTAAAAAATCACCTTTGGATAAGCCCCCAAGCCATACAACTTTCTGAATGAGTCGGCATACCAAAAATCTTCTGATTTTTTAGTGTTTTTTTATAGTGCGCTTATTTAAGCAATATGAACTGATTAACACTTACATCATAAGAAAAAAATCACTTCTTTTTTTCTGGCTCTTCTTCGAAGAAGTTCAGTATCTTTTTGCCCAGGCCAGTCACCACTAAAATTATGATTATTGCAATTAATATAGCCAGCAGAATATAAGATTGATACTCTACCCAGAAATTAGATTTTACTGGTGTTGAGGTCTGTGGGGATGTTTGTGATTGATTTGTTGAAATATTTGACATGTTTATTTGTGTACTTGGAATTGTTTGATTTGATTCATCCAAGGAGCATGTTGTTTCATTCTCGCAAGAGGCTGGAACTGTTTCATTTGTCTCAGGCATTTCTTCTTGTTCTGTTTCTTGCTCAGGCAGATTCTCTTGACACTCTTCAAGTGTTGTAAAAGTTGCGAGGCCTTGATATATGTAGAGGCCGCAGAATTCTTTATAACCACAATCTGTAGTGTTTGAATCAAACCAGTAGTATGATGTGCAAGTTATATTTTCAACAGGTTCTATTGTAGCGGGGATTGTTTCATTTTCCTGACTTTCAGTTTCATTTACTTGCTCTTGTTCTTCTTCCTGAACAGGTTCTTGTTCTTCAACTTGTTCTGGAACAATTGGGGCAATTACTGTTATTTTTACTGTGTTGCTTGCAGTCATTTTCTTAGCATCAGTAGCATAGAAGGTTATATCTCTCGTGCCTTCAAAGCCTTTTTGAGGTGTCAGTTCCATTATAGGGCCTTTAATTAAAACAGAAATATTAAGGGGCTTGACTGTTATGAATTGTAATTTATCTCTGTCTTCATCTTTGAAATAAGGACCTAGATCAATTGTATAAGATTTTCCTGATTCTATTTCTATGTTTGAAAAGTTCTTTACTAGTTCTGGCGCATGATTCCAGGATTCATTTATAGGTAGTGGGGCTTTAACTTCGCTTGTAAATAATTTTTTGAAGAAGTTTGCAATTGCACTCCAGAAATTATTCCAGGCATTTGTTCCATTTGTTTCTTTAACTTCTGTCTGACTGGTTTGATTTGTAAAGTTTGTCGGCTCGATAATTATCTCTTCTCCTTTTGCTACATTGACTTTTATTGTTTTCTTTGCAACAAGTGTAGAGTCTTTAAGCCTAGATGATACTGTTAAGATGTATGCCCCAACTGGTGTCTCAATGGATGGTGCAAAATATAAGTAAAGACTTTGGGTCTTCTTTGAATCAAGAGATATGGCAGCAGGATTTATTTGTGAAAAGCCAGAGGCTGTTCCTGATATTTCAATGACATAATTTGCTTGTTGAAGCCCTTTATTCTCAATAGAAATCAAGAGTGTTGCTGCACTATCTTGAGAGACTGTAATTGAATCTTTTTCACTTGTTATTGAGGGTTGATAACAGTTTTCTGTTGTTAGTGTTGTTAAGTTCAAGGATGTTTTTGATTCTTTCTTGCTTATTGAATCAATTGATTTGATTGTAATAATATAACCTGAAGAGAGTGTGTCTTGTGGTGGCTGAATAGATAGTGTGGCAGTTGCTTTCTCATTTGTGTCCATGGCTACATGACTTTCGTCAAGTGTAGCCCATGTTGGACCTTCTAGAGCCAAGTCAAATTCTTTTGATAGTTTTCCTGTATTTGTTATTGTGACTTGATATGTGTTGCTTAGAGTATTGCAAACTCTATCGTCTTTTTTATCAATACCTATAGCTGAACCGTAACATGAACCTATATTGAAATTTATTTCTAAATTCTTAATAACTGCTCCTTTTTCAGATGTAACTTCCAGATATGCTGTAAAATTGCCCTGAGTATTTGCTGGAGGCTGAACATTTAAGTTAAATGTCTTTTCTTGGTTTGTTGAGAGTTTTATACTTTTTTGATCTAGAACCATCCAAGATGGGCTGCCTAGTTTTAGAGCATATGTGTTTTCAGTTGTTCCAAGGTTCTTAATTGTTATTGGAATAACCTTTGTCTGGGTCTCGCATATATCATAAAATGTCTTTTCAGTATTTAGAGAGTAGTCATAACAAGTTATCAAGCTTAAACTTGAAGTTGTCTCTGCTTGTGCATATTTTGAGGTTGATGTTACTTTGAATACTGTATCATAATTCCCTACGACATTGCAGGGTGTTTTGAAGTAGGCAATAGCATCTCTTGTTGAGTTTGGGGGCATTGAAAACGAAGTTCCTGAGAAAGTCACCCATTGTTTTAGAGGGCCTTCTGCAGCTAGAACATAATTCTCAAGATATTTTCCTTGATTTGAAATCTGGATGTAGACTTGTTTTTGCTCGCATGTGCAAGAACTTTGTGAGGCAGGAGTTGCAACCAAGACAGTTTTATGGCAGTTCTCAACAATTATGCTATGCGAGAGTGTTTTTGTTTCTCCCTGACTTGATACTTGTAGTATAATATTATAGACTCCTGGTGCTGTTTTTGAGGGAGGAGTTATATATAGAAAGACTGTTTGTGTTTGCTCTTTATTTAAAAAGAATCCTAGGGGAACAGCTGTTGTAAATTGAGAAGCTGATCCTGATGTGCTTACAGAGAAGCTGGAATCTTCTGTTGTTGAAATAATTTCATTTATTATGATTGTGCTTGAAGGGCAGACTGTATTTGTTTCAAGCTGAGATTGAATTGAGAAGTCTGCTTTTGCAAGAGTCAAACAGGCTAGAAATAAAACTAAAAATAAAACTGCAAATTGAATTTTTTTAACCATTTTTCTTTTTTCTTTTAAATAGCGTTATATATAATTATAATAATATTATACAA
>CAYPSK010000010.1:0-18675 GCA_964413705.1 Candidatus Woesearchaeota archaeon
AAGATAGTTTAATTGAAGCAAAATATAATCAAGAATTAGAAAAAAAACAAAAAGAATTATTTGATTCTTTAAAGATAAAAAACAAAATTGTTGCAGTGGGCTATAAATTTTTCATTCAAAGAGTTTAAATCATAAAATACATGGGATATATACAATTTGTACCCACCCTTTTTAACTAATTCATCGACGATAAGAAAGATCATTTTTCTCTAAATTATCCGTCGATAAAACCTATTTTATCGTCGATGAAAATAATGCGGGGGACAGGAATCGAACCTGCGTAGGCACTAAGCCACAGGATATCTCATCAACTGCGAAATTGCTTAGGCAGTCAGAGGATCTTAAGTTTAGCAAACCCAAACTCTGAGTTTAGCAAACCTAAACTTGGTGTTAAAGGTTACCTGCTCGTTTGACCGCTCCGACACCCCCGCACAAAAACAACAATACTAGTCAATTTATAAATTTAATCAAAAGATAAAAAAGGGAGTATAGAAATCTTTATAATCGTATTTTATCTTCAGAGCCTATGTCAGCCTTAATATCAATCATTATCTCGGTGATAATAATAAGCCTTGCCTCCCTTGTAGGCATAGCTTTTGTATCAATAAAAGAGCTTTATTTCAATAGGATTCTGACTATTCTTGTTGCCCTGGCCTCAGGCTGTCTTATTGGTGCTGCTTTCTTTCATCTTATTCCAGAATCACTTCCTCTAGGCATAGAAAATGTCTTCTTACTAGTTATAGTCGGAATTCTTCTTTTCTTTGTCATGGAAAAATTCCTGAAATGGAGACACTGCCATGATAAAGAGTGTGACAAACACCCAAAACCCTTTGTTTATATGAACTTAGTTGGAGATTCTATCCATAATTTCTTAGATGGTCTTGTTATTGCAGCAGCTTACATGATAAATTTCTCTCTGGGCATTACAACCTCTATTGCAATTCTAGCTCATGAAATTCCTCAAGAAATAGGAGACTACGCAGTCTTAGTTTACGGCGGGTTTAAAAAAAGAAAAGCCATTTTTTATAACTTTTTAACAGCACTGACTGCGATTATCGGCGCAATAGTTGGATTCTTCTTATATACATCCTTAAATCTGACTTTTGTTCTACCGATTGTTGCAGGTAGTTTTGTGTATATTGCCACAAGTGATCTTATCCCGGAACTGCATAAAAAATCTGAAGCAATAGAATCAATCATGCAGTTCATCTTCCTCTTGATAGGAATAACTCTGATGTTTGCTCTAAAGTTCTTGCACTGATTTTAATTTTAGAGTTTTAAGCTATATTTTATGGCCTTTGCAATTCAAAACATTTTTAAATTGATTTCCTCTCTATATATCATGCCAAAAAAAGCGGTGAAGAAGAAGGTTCGAGCTGAGATGAAGTCTGGTTTGCCTGATTTCAAGGATTTTGATTCTAAAAAAACAATCTCAAAAAAAAGCAAGGCAATAAAAGAGAGTGCGAACGATACTGAAAAATTACTTCTAGAGAACTTTATAGCACTGCAAGAGGCCCTAGTTACAATAGGTTCTGACCTTAAAGACTTGAATAAGAAGATAACCTCTATGCTGGAATTATTTGAAAATGCTTCAAGAGCCTATGAAGAGAAACCAGAATCCAGGTCTTTGTCAAATAAATTAAATGAGATTATAGAACAGAATCAGACAATTGCGAAATCAATACTCTTATTAAGCAAAAAATTCAAAGAAGGCAAGGAAGAAAAAGAGGAGAAATTTGACCTTAAAAGTATGAAGAATGAAATGCCTGAATTTGAGGGTTTTAAGCCTTCAATAAAATCCGAGTCACAAGAAGAAGAATCAAACAAATCCAGCGATTCTAGTGAAGAAACAAAAAACCCAGATGAATCAAGTGAAGACTCTGGAGATGACGACGAGTTTACACCAGAACCTCTCCCAGACTTTAACTTTTAACTGCCATAAAATTAAAGTTAAAACCGCTCTAAAAAAGTCAGTGCTCAATTGAAACTAGAAGAAATTACTTAACTCTCATAAATAAATCTTATAAATAATTTTGCATAACCCCTATATTAATCATGGCATACGAAATACCTCTCTCAAAAGAGTTTATAGAAGATTTCTTTGAAAAAGTCTTAGAAGCAAGGAAACATCCTGCGCATCATCCAATAGGGAAGAGAAAAGAAAAGGAAAACCTCCATTTAGGTTTGAATATTGAAGAACCACTTGAATCTCTGGAAAATAGGGCAGAGCAGATTCAAACTCTCCAAGTAAAAGAGCCGCAAGTTCCAATGCCTGTTTTAATCTCTGCTAAGCCAGTTCTTCATGTTCCAGTTCCTGAAGAATTTGCCCCTATTCCCAAAATCCCCTCATTCAAGAACTTAAGTTTTTTTGATCTTTCAAGAATAAATGATTTTGTCACAGATTCCCAAGTTACTTTAATTCAGTGCGATGGTCCTAAGCTTCCTGTCAAAATAACAAAAAATAATCAGGTTATCCAGACCAATACCTCCCTTGCAGAAGAAGAAATAAAGAGCATAATACATAAGTTCTCTTTCAGGGCCCAGCAGCCAATAAGCCAGCCTGTTTTCAGGTGCCAAGTAGATAATCTTGCAATAACTGCTGTGACATCAGATTTCTCAACACCAAGATTTGTGATAGTCAAGAAATAATTAATATTAAGAAATAATTCTAATGATTATTACATAACAATAATCCTTAAAAACTCTCAATTTTTTAATAAAAAATGGCAGCAGAAGTTGTTGGGGATATAGGTAAGTTAGCAGAGGGCTTAATAGACGAAATAAGTTTAAGATTAAAGAACAGACCAGGTATAGATCCAGAGAAGTTGAGAAAAGTACTATTAACTCATGTAATAATTCAACGGGGTATGGAGACAAAGGTAGAGGTATTTGATCCAAGAACCCGGGACAATGAAATTTATTTTTTGACCCAAGCAACGAGTAACCTCAAAGAAGTTTTTCTAACTACTTTTAGTGCACAACACGCAAGAGTGGGAGACCCAAGACAATCTCTAAAAGCTCAGATTTATAAAATGCTGGGGAAGGCTGGTTTCAAAGGCATTGAGTCTGAAGAATCCAAAGAAGCTCAAGGAAATTCAGGCGGTTCAGCAGGACAGTATCCCACTAGTAGGGACACTACCCCTAGATTTTACTAAAAACCCCAAGCAAAGATTTATAAAAAAACACTAGTTCTAAAGTCCATAAAATGGCAAAGGAAATTCAGGAGAGCATAGATTCTGCAATTTGGACTGAGAAGTACAGGCCAAAGAACTTTGAAGACATAGATGGAAATGAACATGTTGTTTCAAGAGTCAAGGCTTTTGTTCAAGCAAGGAATATGCCTCATTTGCTCTTTGCAGGTCCTGCTGGCTCTGGAAAAACAACACTAGCAGTAATAATTGCAAAGAAATTCTTCGGACTAGGATGGAGAGAGAATTTTTTAGAATTAAATGCTTCAGATGCTCGTGGCATCGAGGTTATAAGGCAGGAAGTCAAGAGCTTTGCCAGAACAAAAGCCCTAGGAGATGTTCCTTTTAAAATAATCCTTTTAGATGAGTGTGATGCCCTCACAAAAGAAGCTCAGCAAGCACTAAGAAGGACAATGGAGCAGTATACAACAACCTGCAGATTCATCCTCTCATGTAATAATTCTTCAAAAATACTTGATCCAATACAATCAAGATGTGCAATCTTTAGATTCAGGATGCGGGAGAAAAAAGATGTTCTCAAAGTAATAAATGACATCGCAAAGAAAGAAAAATTCTCCATAAGTGATAAGGCCTTGGACTTAGTCTATGAATTATCCCGGGGAGATTTAAGAAAAGTTACAAACCTTTTACAAGCATCATCCTCAATAACAAAGAACATAACTGAGAAAATAATTTACGAAGTCACATCTGAGGTTCAGCCAGAAAATGTAAAGAAGATTCTTGAACTTGCAATTCATGGCAAATTTTTAGATGCAAGGAACTTGCTTCTAGATGCTTTATTAAAACAAGGCCTTGGTGGTCTGGACATGATTAAAGCGATTCAGCAAGAACTCTGGAAGTTAGATGTCCCTGAGGAGAATAAAATCCTGCTCACAGAAAGATGTGCTGAAATTGAGTTCAGGCTTGTAGAAGGTTCTGATGAATTTATTCAACTTGAAGCTCTTTTAGCCTCATTCCTTAGTGCAGGACAGAAGAAGCTCTGATTATGTTTTAAAGAAAAAGCGCACTAATGCTAGATAAAGCGCATAGATATATATAATAAATTATAAAATACATAAGACAGTGTTGTGCTGATGCAGTCTTGTGACATAAAAAATGCCCCAAACACAAAATCAGAAAAATCAAGAAGATGAAAAGCTCTGGACAGAGAAGTATAGGCCAAAAAAATCATCAGAAATTTATGGCCAGGATGAAAGCAAGCCAAAAATCCTGGATTTCATCAAGAATTTCAAAAAACAAAGAAGAAAAGCTCTTCTTTTATCAGGTCCCCCAGGTTCTGGAAAAACATCTTTGATATACGCGCTTGCAAGTGAGCTTAATCTTGAAATTATAGAACTAAATGCCTCTGACTTCAGAAACAAAAATCAGATTCAAGAGGTTATTGGAAAAGCCATCTCTCAACAATCTTTATTTGCAAAGAGCAAAGTCATGTTAATTGATGAACTTGAAGGAATATCTGGAAAACAAGACCGTGGCGGAGTTCAAGAGCTTATAAGATTGATTGAAACAACTACCTATCCTATAATTATGATATGCAATGACCCTTGGCAGGAAAGTCTGAGAAAAATAAAAGCAAAATCCCTCTCAATTGAGCTCAAAGCTCTTTGGTGTTCAGACATGATGAAGATTCTTAAATCAATTGCACAAAAAGAGAATATAAGCATAAGTGATGAAGCTATTCAAGAGCTTATCAAAAAAACCCACGGAGATGCAAGAGCTTCGATAAATGATCTTCAAGCAACATCACTATTAACAAAGAAGATAGATAAAAAAGATTTAGAATTCCTTGATAGCAGAGAAAAAGAAACAAATATTATCGAGGCAATCAAAAAGATTCTTGAAACGAGGCAAGCCCGTGGAGCTTTTGACCAAGTAGAGAAATTAGATTTTAATGATTTTTTCTTATGGTTAGATGAAAACATTCCATCAATTTATCAAGGTAAGGAACTTGAAAGAGCCTATGAAATTCTAAGCCTGGCAGATGTTTACAAAGGAAGAATCCATAGACAACAACACTGGAGATTTTTAGTTTATATCTCTGCCTTACTAACTCAAGGAATAGCAATTTCAAAAGAACAAGGTAAATTTGGTGAATTTGGAGATAGGCCTCTATACATAAAATACAAACCACCCTCTCGCATTTTAAAGATTTGGATGTCAAACCAGAGAAAACTGAAAAAGAAAGTCATTTGTGAAAAGCTTGCAAAATATATTCATATCTCAAAACGCCAGGCCATGCAAGACTTAGATTATCTCAAGCTCTCTTTGAGAAATCAAAATCAAAGACAATCTTTCATCCAAGAGCTCAAGCTCGGACCAGATGAAGCAGAGTGGCTTGAAAGATAAACTTCAGAACAATAAATATTAAAAAGCCTAATTTCCTATAAAAAAATTAAAATGACAATAATAGCACATTCCTCAACAATAGATTCCATGGTTGTAGATGAATGGACATCTGGTAATTTAGGTTCTGCACCTCGTTGGGAATATGATACAACTCAATTAGATGCAGATGCAAGTACCTCAATGCCCTTTTTCTTTACTAACATGGATCGTTCTGAAGTTCATCAAAGGCATTGTGAAGACAATCCATATGACCAAAGACGATAATTACTCTGGGCAATAGAAATCCTTTTAAGTATACTTTCTTAAACATAGACATGTGGTCACTTCATGAAAAAAAAGGCAAAATAAGCGGGGAAGTTACAGGAAATGAACAAACAGAGGGAAAAAAACTCGAGCCTCTAAAGTTCTCAAATGGAAAATCCCAAGAAGATGTTGTTCATGAAATTCTCAAGGCCATTGACCAAGGTCACAAGGTTGTCTTTGTCCATGGTGTCTGCGGAACTGGAAAGTCAGCAATAGCCCTGAACTTGGCAAAAGAACTTGGAAAGACCTCAATTGTTGTTCCAGTCAAAAGCCTTCAAAAACAGTATGAAGAAGATTATAGCAATAAGAAATATCTTCTAAAAAAAGATGGAGAAAAACTAAAGATTAAGGTTATAACTGGCAGACAGAATCATCCCTGCCCATTTCTTCAAGAAAATGAACTAGAAATAGAGGGGAAAGATGCTAAATTAGATAATTACTATAAAAAAGATTTTTCAAACTTAACTCAAGATGAATCCTGCGACAATCCTTTTCTTCCATGTAAGATAGAAATTAAAGATAAAAACTCCAAGACAATCTATAATTATTTAAAAAAAATCCCAGACCTTGACACAAAGTATTTTTCAAGCCTAGACTTGATATCAAGAAGAGTTATAGCTCCTCTCTGTCCCTATTGGTCTCCTATCTTGCCTTCAGAGATGGAGCTGAATCTCGAAGCAAAGAAAAGAACTTATGATGGCCTGAACAGCAGAACATTCAAGATTTATCAGAGAAAAAAAGGCTGCGGCTACTGTGACCAGTTCCAGTCATATATAGACTCAGATGTCCTAATTTTTAATAGTGAAAAATATAAACTCGAGACAATAATGGACAGAAAACCAGCAACAGAACTTGAGATTATAGATGAATGTGATGAATTCTTAGATAATTTATCAAATTCAAAGAAGATTAATCTAAATAAGTTATTCAATGCACTAGGCAATTTATTCTCAGAGAGTGAAAAAACAGACAAGATAATAAACGAACTAACCACTCTGACAAGATCCTTCTTAAATAATCCAAAAATAGATAATTCAATTGAGAATCAAGAAATTTTGAGATTAAATGAAACAAAGATAAAAGATATACTCAATCTATTCATCCAATCAGAACTTCTCGATGAAGTAACATGTGATGAGGAAAACTATTGTTTTCATGTTGATGAAGTTGCAAGAACCTTTAAGAATATGTTTGAAGAAACATTTGTGACATTTACTCTAGAAGAGAGGGATATCTTTGCTCGACTTGTTACAATCAATCTAGAAAAAAGATTTTCTGAATTTATTGAAAAAAATAAGATTCTTGTTCTCATGTCAGGAACAATTCATTCTCAGCAAGTTCTAAAAGATGTTTTTGGCCTGAAAAAATTTAAGATAATTGAAGCAGAGACAAAACTTCCTGGAACACTGAAAAAACATCGGACAGGCCAAGAGTTTTCATGTAAGTATGAGAATTTTCAGAAAGGTTTTGTTACAAGAAAAAAATATCTTCTTGCCCTGCAATCATGTATTCAAGTAGCTAAAAAACCCTGCCTAGTTAATGTGACTGCCTTCTCTGACTTGCCAACAGAGAATGAATTAGAAGAGTATAGTTTAGATATGATGACTCAAGAAAAATTAAAATCCTCGCAAAAAGACGACAAAACAGGAAAGCAAGTTCAAGAATTCAAGCAAGGCAAACATCTAATTCTTTACTCAACAAAGTGCAATCGCGGTGTTGATTTCCCAGGAGAGATATGCAATAGCATCATCATCACAAGATATCCCTATCCAAATATAAGTTCTTTGTTCTGGAGAATCCTGAAAAAAACAAAGCCTGAATATTACATGGAATTATACATGGACAAGGCAAAACGAGAATTCTTGCAAAGGATTTATAGGGCCTTGAGAAGCCAGAATGATGAAGTCTATCTTCTCTCTCCAGACATAAGGGTTTTGATGGATAAAATATAAATATATTTTCTACTACAGTCTTCTTTATAAACAATTGAATATGTTAGAAATATGGGCAAAAAAACACTAAAGCCTACAGTTAAACAAGGACCTAGAAGAATTATTGTTTCATACGGAGAACCTACAACAATTCATAAGTCAGATGAGCCAACAATTTGGATATATTTATCAGGCAATCCTATGAAGCCTTTTGTAGTTGCTTATTCTAACTCCCCTTTTTACAATGCCCAAGGAAGAAAACAAGTAAATGAAGAGTCATCAGTTACCTGGGGTTCCCATGTTTATCAAGCCTCAAATTTTCATAATCACAGTGGTACGAGAAAAATGGACCATAAACTTTTTGTAGAAAGACTAGCTATTTTAAATAGTGCAGAAGTAGATTGGTCTGGCTCAAAAATCGCTCTTGAAAAAATAGCAGCAAGTGCTTAATCTATAATTTTATTATTTAGCATAATTAACTGCTTTTCTAATCTTGCGCATATGTTTTTTATATTTCTCTCCAAAAACCCCTGTTACATACTCTATATTTGTGTCTAGATTTATCTGGTCTCCATTAGCACTTATCTTCATAAGAACAATCTTATCTAAGGAAAGAGGGAGATAGAACAATGAGCCACTAAGGTCCCAGGGAGTTCTTGCATGGACAACAACAATATACCTCTTCTTGAGAGGGTCTTTCATCAGAACTCCTGTTCTTTCATAACATCCAGCATGGTCTTTCATGCTTACTTTTCTTCCCAAGATAGCATCTAAATCAGAAGTTTTAACTTCATTAATTAATCTTGGTTTTTGTTCAGAATCTTCTGCGTTGGCAACATGCTCTTTGTCATCCATTTTTACATATTATCATATTTTTCAAATTCTTCATCTAAAATATCTAATTTGACACCAGCTTGTTTTAAAGATTTTATAGAAAGGGATGCGCCATGATATCCTTTCATGCAAACAACTCTTTTTATTCCTGCATTTATTATCTGTTTAGCACATACAAAACAAGGGGCAAGTTTCATGTAAGCTGTAGCTCCGCCGATGGCTATCCCATATCTGGCTGCTTGTGCAATTGCATTTGCCTCCCCATGGATAGTTCTTATACAGTGCTGGGTCTTGTTCCCTTTTTCATCATATCTTGTTTCATAAAGATGTCCGACATCATCACAATGAGGCAGGTTAATAGGGCTTCCGACATAGCCTGTAGTCAAGATTCTCTTATCTTTAACTATTACACAAGCAGTTCTTCCTCTGTCGCATGTTGCTCTCCTTGAAACTGTTTTTACAATCTCTAAAAAATACCTGTCCCAATCCGGTCTTTGGGATTTGTATTCAAAAATCTCCTTTAATTGAGAAATTAGTTCTTCTTTGCTTCCTGTATTCTGAATAATGATGTCTGCCATTGCAATTGGTCCTGCTTTCTCAATATTTTCAATTTCAGCATAATCCCTTGAAATTGCCTGCTGTTTTGTAGCAGGTCTGTTTCTCATCTTCAAATCAACAATTTTTCTTTCTTCTAATCTTTTGTATCTTGTCTCTGGATCAGAGATGACTGCCAGGACCTTTAGTCTGCTCCCATAAGTGATTTTCAAAAATTTATACTCTGACCAGGAATACAACCCATCTATGACCACATCTCCTTTTTTTAGTGTGTCATCAATTTTTTTCTTATTTAGGATAGCATAGGCTGCCATGCCATACTTCTTTCGTAGACCCTCTCTTATTCCAACTTCATTTTCCTCAGTTGGAGCAAGTTTTCTTCTTTTGATTTCATCTAAAGTTATTTGGCCAAATCGAATAAATTTATATTTTATACTTGCCAGATAATCTGAAGCAATTGATTTTCCAGAACCAGTCATTCCAACAACCGCGATTATTTGCCTTTCTTTTTCCATCTTTTAATTAATAACATATCTAAAAAATAATGGCTTTAAAAAGATTTATGGTGATGCAAGATATACATCTTTTTATAAAAGATATTCATAAATTTTTTATCAAGATAGCATCTAGGACCAATACAGCTCTCTTAGTTAAGAATTAAACTAAAAACTGCTTGATGATGAAGATTATCAGCAACAAGATTATCAAGCCGCCGATTATCCATGGCCAAACTGGTTTTTGCTGAACAATAGGCCTTTCTTCTTCTCTAACTTCTAGAGCAGCAGTATTTTCTGGTTCTTTTTTTGGTTCTTCTGGTCTTTTATATTCCTTGAGCTTGTAGCCACATCGAGCACAGACTTCTCGGATTTTATCGCCATGAAGTACCCGCTTTTTTTCTAGTGGTTTTCCACACCAAGGACAATTTTTTCCTGCCATACTCATCAGAAAAGATACGTATTTATAAACTTTATTATGGTTGAGAATATGAGTATTCTTTAAACTAAGATTTCAAAACTTCAATAGCCCTCTCTAAAACGAGATCTCGAGTATCGACAATTGAGGCATCTGATGGAATTACAATATCAGGTTTGATGCCATTATCTTGAATTAAATTATAATTCCGGTCGTACATAAGCCAAGAAGGGATATGTACTGCAAATCTCGCGCCAAGTTCACAAGGCCTTTTTCTAAAATCAATAGCTATAACAGCGGGGTTGGGGCCATCTAAAAGATATCTTCTTTGGCAAGCACTTCCCCCGCCAGTCACATCTCCTACAAGAGTAGACCCCGGAATTGCAGATAAATCAAATGCAAATAATTCCCCTGCACTAAACGTGTGATTTCCAACTAAAACAGATATTTTATAATGGCAATCTCTAGATCCCTGCGCAGGTGTTATATACTCAGGAGTAAAATCAGTCAATGCTCTTGGGTCTGTCTCGCTTGTTCTTCTTCTCACTTGTCTTGATATAAATGGGCCTCGTCTGCCCAATAGAGATTGGACTACTTGTTGCACAAGACTATCGCTACCGCCGTCATTTGTTCGAATATCTACAATCATTCTCTGTTCACTAGGTTTTTCGAGAGCGCTAAACCAATTAAAAGAGTGATTATTCTCTCTATAAAAATTATCAATTCCAAGATAAATAATTCCTTCGACACCCTTTAATCTCCCAAAAGTGATGGGGCCACTAGATTGAAATTGGTCTAGATAATTTAGAGTAACTTGTCGATTAAAGTTCTGTTGATGTCTTCCCTTATATGTTTTTACACGTTTTCCTTGGGCATCCTCAAATTTTATATGCCCATCTCTTAACAAGCATAAGACTTCTGATACAAAATGATGATACCTCGTATCATCTTGTATATCTCCTACACCCGCTCTAAGTTCCCTCTTTACTCTATCAAATTCAGGTTCTCTAATACATAGATAAGAATACTTCCTAGAAATACAATCTATCAAAGTTTCCGTTAAAGGCCTATAATTTGTTGTATCTTCCATATATCCTAAAGCAAAATAGATTTATAAACCTAACTATTGTAACCACTAATAAGTAACATAACTTATGGTAAAAGAATATTTAAGCCCTTTCTAACTGACTATTAAAAAGAGAAACAAAAAGATGGAAACCTATGAACCAATGCAGCCGAAGAGAGGGAGCACAAACATATTAGAAAGATCAGGCCTTATTGGATATATTTTTGAACCGAAGTTTGATGGGATAAGGGTTTTAATATACAAAGATAAGGATAATATTGCACTATTTAATCAAGTAAAAAAAGACATAATTGCTTTATTTCCCGAATTTCTTGACCTTTCAGCTTTTATAAAATCAAAGTCCTGTGTTCTTGATGCAGAAATAGTTGTCCTGAACAACAGCAAAGTTCCTGACCAGAGCCTATTGCAAGAAAGAGAACAAGCTAAAAGCGCGCATGAAATTAAATTTAAAAGTAAAAAAATCCCCGCATCAATATTTGTTTTTGATATCCTAGAGAAAGATGAAATATCTTTAGTCCAAGAACCCTTAAGGAAAAGGAAGATGATCCTTAAAGGAATGATTCTTAATGGCCCAAATATAAATATTGTCCCTTATACTATGCATGGCAAAGATTTATGGGCGCAAGTTGAGAAGCAGAAACTTCCCGGCATGATGGCAAAAGAATCAGGCTCAAGATATATGCAAAGAAATAACTGGTCATGGTTAGAGATAAATAAGAAGCCCATGACCGATGCAGTCATCGCAGGAATAGAGCACAAAAAAGAATCAAATAAAAATAAAACCAAAAATACAGAAAAAATAGATTCTATTTACCTAGCTTTATATGATCCGAAAATAGATAATTTCAAGTACGCTGGAAAGATAGAAGAAAAAGACCTAGAAAAGAGCCAAATCAAAATCATAAAGCATTTAATGCAGAAGAGTTTAACAGATAAACCAATAATAAACATAGAGACTATGAAGGATTTGAATTCTATTTCCAGTTCTGATACGAGTATTAAATGGCTCGAACCATCAATAGTTGCAAGAATCAAGTTTAAAGAAATTATTAATGGCCAGCTTATCATGCCTAAGATTGCAAGAATAAGGTTAGACAAATATCCAAGAGAGTGCAAGATTGAGTGATTATTCTCTAAAGCCCATAGATAGCTTTTTAAATGTCCTTTTTATTAACATAACATGGCAATAAAATTAGATATTGGGGACCCTCACAGCAAGAGAACTTTTCACTTAGAAGCAGATATCTTGCCATTCTTAGGAAAGAAAATCGGCACCGAGATAAAGGGTTCAAATATAAAAGAAAATCCAGAACTTAATGATTATGAATTTAAGATAACAGGATTTTCCCATATAACTGGGATTCCTGCACTCTCAAATGTTCCAGGTGCAGGCTTAAAAAGAATTCTTTTAACCCAGGGCAAAGGCATGAAATCAAAGAAACCCCAAGGATTAAGGCTGAAAAAGACAGTTCATTCAAACATAATTACAGAAGAGATTTCTCAGGTAAATTTAAAGGTCATCAAGCAAGGCTCAAAGCCCTTGATGAAAGTATTCGGCAAAGAAGAAGCTCCAAAAGCTGAAGAGAAAGCCGAAGCCCAAGAAAAATAAGATTTTTCTGGGTGCCAAAAATTTAAAGAATTTTTTAGCAAAAAGTCAGAAGAAAAAACTATTGCTGGGGCAGAGTAGAAAGAGTAAAAGGGTGTTTCTTTTTAGTAGTAACAAATAGAAAGATTTAAAAGGCAATTTTCCTTTTTATGATTAATACAAAATGATTAAGCAAAGTCTAACGATAAGTAGAATAGCTCCTAAACATGGAATCTTATCTAAACTTGTAGATGTTTTTTATTCTAATCTAAGTGCAAAAGGTTCTCCAGAGCAAATAATTACAGACCCAATAACTGGGAAAAGAGTTCCAGCAAGATACTATTTTACACCTGGGGACACAGGCATATATAGAAGAATTGAGCCAGATTTACAGGAAGTTCCTGGGTTTGTGTTGCCAAAAGGTGTAAAATCAATTTACTCTTTAAGATCTAGTGACCAATGGAATAAAGAACATGTGCATGTATCTTTTGAGAGAACAATAGATGTAGAATCTCTCGAAGCTCTTCTAAAAACAGAGGCCCCAGAAGTTAGTTGCAAGAAATCAACTGGCAGAGGAATAGAATACTATCTTAGCGGAAACAAGGAAGAGCCAATTCTAAGAATTAATGGTGGAGTATCTAAAGTTGCAGTTATTTATCCAAAATACTCTAACCTAGAAGGAACACTAGTCATAAAACCTGATGATTTTGCTGTCAAAATACTCAATTTAATTTATGATAGGGGACTGTTTACTGAGCAACATGTAGTGCATGAAAAAACAAGAAGAAATACTTCTGGGCATATGCCCCATCATCAAAGATTGCACAGCGAAGAAGATAGACCATTAAGAGATCGCGTAGATTGTCTTTACTAATTATATTTTTAAATAAATTAAACTTAACAAAATTAAATACAAAATGACACAAAACAAAAGCCCACAAGATATAGTCAGTATAATCTCTTCTGGTTCAACCAATGCCCAGGAAGCAGCTATGGGAAAGCCAGATAATTGGGAAAATAAGGTTAGGGTTGCTTTCCTACCAGATTATTGTTCTACAATTGAAGCTGTAAAAAAAGCAGCTCAAACTCTTGATAAATCCCCTATTGATCAAGGCAATTCTGAATGGCAAACCTCTTATCAACTCCTATTAGGGGTTTTTAGAGAATTAACAGGAAAGCAAACAAGCGCGAGAACATTAAAAGATCAAGCAGGCAGTCTCTACCGCATTCTTTTAAGATTAGATCCCTCTATGCACGAATCCCCAGCAGATTACTGTCTTGCTTTGCAAGATGCTATTGGCTACTTTAGACCTGACAATCAAAGAAGGGACACGCTATCAAAAAAGGCAGGAGGTATCCCGCCAAGATCATTTGAATTTGGTCTTTGTTTGGGGTTAGTGAAATAAAACCAACAATCTTAAAAACTCCCCTTTTCTTTAAAAGTTGAGGTATGCGATAAGAAGAAGCGCATGATTATAAAATGAAACGCATGATTCTGATTCGTTTTATCTCATAAATATTATAAATACAACAAATACAAGCATGATTACAAAACAACCTGTCTTAAACATCGGCTTAGTCGGCCATATTGATCATGGCAAGACCACAATATTATACAGGTTGACAGGAGTCTGGGCAGACAAGCATTCTGAAGAATTAAAAAGAGGAATAACAATCAAATTAGGTTATGCAGATGTAATAATCTACAGATGTCCAAAATGCCAAGAGTATACTATAAAAAAAGAGTGTGAATGTGAAAAAATCAAAGGCAAAGAAAAATCTGAACCCTTAAAATATGTAAGTTTCATCGATGCTCCTGGTCACGAGATGCTTATGGCAACGATGTTAGGCGGAGCAGCAATTATTGACGCTGCCTTGCTTGTTATAGCTGCAAATGAGCCTTTTCCACAGCCACAGACAAAAGAACACCTTCTTGCTTTAGAATGCAAAGGTGTCAAGAAAATAATTATCTTGCAAAATAAGATTGATCTAGTTTCAAAAGATCAAGCAATTGCTCAATACAAACAAATCAGGAACTTCATAAAAGGAACAATTGCAGATTCTTCAACAGTAATTCCAATATGTGCTCAGCAAGGAATAAACATAGATAAAACACTAGAAGAAATAGATAAAATTGAGATTCCAAAAAGAGATACTGAAAGTAAGCCAGTATTTTTGATAGCTAGGACATTTGATATTAATAGGCCTGGCTCAAATACTCAAAATCTTAGGGGCGGAGTTCTTGGAGGAGTTCTAAAACAAGGAAAACTGAAAAAAAATGATATTATAGAGATTAAGCCAGGCGAGAGCATAAAAAAACATGAGCAAACAACTTATCAGACAATCAAAACAAAAATTATGGGCATACGTGCTGGTTCAAATGAACTTGATGAAGCCACACCCTCTGGTTCTCTAGCAATCCAGACCTCTCTTGATCCAAACTTGACAAAATCTGATGCTCTAGGTGGATGTGTCGCAGGCCTTCAAAATGCTCTTCCTGAAATCACTAACATCTTGAAGCTTAAAACAAGTATCTTTAAAGAAATTGTCGGTGCAAAAGAACCTTTGAAAATTGATCCTTTAAAGACAAATGAATTTCTCATGCTCTCAATCAACACATCAACAACAGTTGGCCTCGTCAAAAAAATAAAAGGTGATGAGATTGAACTTGCTCTGAAAATTCCGATTGTTCCTTTTAAGGGAGATAGGGTCGGCCTTGCAAGAAATTATCAAGGCCACTGGAGACTTATTGGTTGGGGTGAAATGCTTGGTTAATGTTAATAAAAACAATCTATTATCAAATTTATTTCTTTTTAATTAGTATTATCCCGCTTACAACAAACACAATTATCAAGAGCCATTGCGAGAGAGCAAGGCCTAGCCAATTAATAGAATAAATCCTCAAGAAATCATTGAAAAATCTTAATATAGAATATAAAATCAAGAAAATCAAGAATAATGCTCCCCTTTTCGCTAATATTTTATCAAACCAAGACACATGTCGTAAAGAAATATTTCCTTTTATGCCACTTAAATCAAGATTTTTAGATTTCTTCTCTCGTATGCCCTTGAACCACATCAGCAATCCGAAAATAACTAAGCAATAAATTAATTCATACAACTGTGTTGGGTGTCTTACCACATCTCCAGCAACTTGAATGCCCCATGGTAAAGTGCTTGTGATTCCATAACAACACCAATTCAAGAAGCATCCGATTCTAGCTATGGCAAGTCCAAGTGCAAGATAGGGCGCACTCATATCCAGAACTTGTGAAAATTTTATTTCTTTGTTTTTTCTCAAATAGAGCCAGACAAATAAAACAGCGAGGATAATTCCTCCGTAGCTAGTCTCTCCCCCCTGGCCATAAGCAAGTATTTCTAATGGTTTAGCTAGGAACATAGATAGATTCTCAAAAACAAAGAATAATCTTCCTCCAACAATCGCTCCAATCAATATCAAAAGCAAAATCTTAAGAACACTATCTTGGGAGACTCCTTTCTTCCTGGCCTCAAGATAAAATAAAAGCCCGGCAATGATAAAAGCAATAATAAACATCAAACCCCATGAATAGATTGTGAAGAAACTTGTTTTCCATATAACATGCACCGGATTAAATAATATCATGAAATTAAGTCGAAAAACAGACTTAAATATTTAAGATATCATTATGTAGTGACAACTAGAGAAAGATTTAAAAATGAGAAGGACTAAATAATAACATGAAAAGTATATTCGATAGATCAACTAATAGATTGACCCTACATCTGCGTAATAATGAAAGAGTCCGAGAATTAACATTCGATGAAGCGAAAGCAAATGCAGAAAAGGGTTTATATGGATATTATGTGGTTCATGGTTATAACAAACCAGAGATTGATGATGTAAGGCAAAGAAAAACACTAGGGCTATACGACGAAAACAGAAAAAGAAATCTCCCAACATCCCCCATGTTCTTCTTATGTGGCTATAAATTTCCAAAATCATTCATAGAAAGAGGTTTAACACATCTTGTTGGAAAAGATAATCCACAAGAAGTTGAACAAATGTTCGGAGAAAACAGAAGTGTTGCTGGCCTAAGAGGCCCTTTCCCAAAAACAGAGAACTTAGAATTTTCAGATGCCCATAATTCCATAGAGAATGTTAATGCGATAGCCCATAGGGCTTATCAAGAAAAAGCAAGAGTTGTATATTTAACAAGCAAAAATCATGTTGAAAGATTGAGATATATTGCAAAAGTCTTCTTTGAAGGAAGCGACAACCTTGAACATATGGATATTGTCGGCGTCAATACACCAGCAGATACTAAATGGAATGGGTTTTATGAAAAATACATCGCGCTCCCAACGACTAAATTACTTCTTTTCGGACTCAGAGGAAGTTCACCAGATACAATAATGAGAGAATATAATAAAAGAAGATATAATCCAATACTGAAAGCTGTTGGAAAGCTTGTAAGATCACACTACGGAAAGTAGACACGATAAAATGCTAGAAACAATTCTTGAAAAGGTTGCGCATGGAAAAGTCGCTGAGCGAGTTATGTATTACATCGGAGAATTCTCAAACACAGTTCCTTATGGTGATAAGATTCTTCATGCATGTCTAGCTTATGAACTTTATTATCTGGGAAAAGGCCTAAATAGATGGTTAAAATTAAACATTAATCCCTATGTTGCCGGAGCCCTAACACCAATAGTTGCTTCAACATTATGGGAAAATCTTGAGTATTTGTTGCCTCATACCTCTATATCATTAAAGGGAACTCTAGAAGACAATACAGCAGTAGCTATTGCAACTTCACTAGCAATTTTGACAGATTACCTCACTGAAAGAAGGAAAAAAGCGAATTCTTAATTAATTATGCCTCTCAAATGTATATTTTACAGAGAAGATATAATTATAAAATAGATTTAGCTAAATATTAATGGCAGAACTTACCTTAGATGAAAGAATACTATCTGCAATGAGCGATGACCATATGGCTAGATGTTTGCAATACTGCTTTTATGATCGTGTTCATTCTCCAGATTTAAGTGGGCTTGTTGGACTGAATGGACTCACACAATTTGAAGTTAATACTTTTGTAGATGGTCTAATTGATAAAACAGGTGATGAAGCAATTCCAATAGGCAATGGATATGATTCCGCAAAAAAAAGATCAGACCCATCAATAACACAAAAAGTACAAAGGGCAACTTTTTCAACATTAAGTTTTCTTGCTGGAAACTGGGAAACTGCATCATCTAAGAGATATTTTGAAGATCACTTCTCACATTTTTTAATATTCCTTGAAGGTGTTGAGGCAGTTAATTGTCAAAATCCTTTACAACAGCTTTACAAAGAGAAGAAACTTTCATATAGAACAACATTTGGGGTTTTGAATGCCATGTCAAGTTTATGTGAAATTTCTCGTAAAGGAGATGTTAATTTTTGGACAGGTATTTATGACTCCTCCCCGCAAAATAAATTTTCTGCTGCACTCGCTCTTTTGTATATTGATGAACCATCAATGGCTCAAAGATTTCCTGATTTTGTTGAATGTTGTATGAAATTACCCCAGGATCATAGCAAGGTGTTTGCCCTAACCGGATTTTTAGGGAGATATAAAAAAGCCTGCTCTTTATTATATAATAAAAGATTAGAAGTTGTAAAACAGAAAATAAAAGATGAACCATATAGGGTAGATTTTGAACGAAGTTTAGCAAAAATCTGAATTCTTAATTAAAAAGTAACTCTATCTGAAGTTCTTCGATAAAATAAAACCGCAAGCTTTTTAAGGCTTTCTGAAGAAAGATTTATAAATGCATTTTTCGTAAAACAATCGATTCAAAAATGAACTATATGAGTGCCTTAATCAAAATATCATGTTCATACATTAAGGTATGATGTTGTACGGTCGCTCATTTGTAAAT
>CAYPSK010000011.1:0-18579 GCA_964413705.1 Candidatus Woesearchaeota archaeon
ATGATGAAACAGATTGATTTAAAGTGTAGATTCCAGAAGTAGTTATATTCGCACACTCAGAGATTATAGTTACACTCACATTCAAAGTCCTGTTCTGAGTTATGTTTGTCAAAGCAGCAGTGTCATTGCACCAGACAGCCCATTTATAGTTCTGGCTATTTGGAATTCCTGGCACAGTTATATTTAACCAAGTATTATTTGTGTATGATGAATTTGAATAATTAGCATGCCATGTTCCTGTTGTGTTTGTCCACAACTGAATCATTGAGACAGCAATATTATCATAGCATTTCATGTCAAATATCACAGAAGAACTTGAAGAATTATAATAATCAACTGGATTTGTTCCTTGGACAGCTACAGGGTTTGTTGAATCTGCAACAATACTGACATTAAGAGTCCTATTTGTATCTGTAAAATCTGAATCACCAACACTGTCATTACACCAGACAGCCCATTTGAAAAAACCTTCTGGAATTCCAGCAACAGTTACATTCCACCAAGTATCATTTACTGGACTTGAGTTTGTTTGATTAGCTTGCCAACCACTGTTCCAAGAACATCCCATTATTGAACAACCACCTGAACACTCCCCTTGATTACAAGAACCACAATTACCTGAATTTGTACAGTCCCCTATAGTTGAACATCCTGCTAGCCATTGTTCTAAAATCTCACATTCAGACTTTTCAGCAGCAGCACAATCAAAACCCATTAACCCCCCATTTACACAACTCTCTCCATTAAATGTGCAAACAGAAGGAACTAACATACAAGTACCTATATCCAATCCTGTGCAATCCAATAAAGGATCATCTATACAATTTATTGCAAAAGCATCACACTGACTACAAGCAGAACATGTATCAAAATTATTATTTCCAGTAGAACAATCTAGTGTTCCAAAACAACTAGGAGAACTCCAATTTGTCCATAATTGCAAGAAACTTACTCCGACATCATCATAGCATTTCATGTCAAATGTCACAGAGCCGTCTGTGTCATTATAATAATCAACTGGATTTGTTCCAAAGACAGCTGTTGGAGCAGGATCAACTATATGGTCAAACTCTAAACTGCCCTCTAAAATCTTCAAGTCAAATGTGTCTTGTTCTCCTTGAAGAGCAGTTAATAGAACTTTATTATACTCACTATCTTTTATATTCTTGAACTCAGCAATGATTTCTGTCCTATTTTCTTCATAAACCTCTATTCTTGGAGTTCCTGAAACTTTTCTTGGATAAATGGTTATGTCATTTTCATTTGTTAAGTTTTGTTCAAATGTAACTCGGACATAGTGCTTTGAAGGAATTTCCTCGCTCCAGATATTATCTAACTGATAAACTTTTTCATAAATGTCTGAAATAAAAGTATAATTTTCATCAAGATGCTCTGCCTTTGTTATGACGATGATTTCATAAGTCTGATTACTTAAATGAGGAACAATCCAAGAAATTTGGTCATAAAATCCATTTTCATCTCTGTCTTGAAGCGTAAATTCAACATTTTCCCTATTATTCTCAGTTATATGATAAAGGTGGACCTTTTCAGAGGCTTCATTTGAAATCTCTTTGGGAAGTCTGGAATAAGCAAGTATATTTGTATAATTAAGTTCATCTGGCCCGCTTATCAATACTCTTTTATTGAATTCAGATATATTTTCTTCAAAAGACTCTGGTGCAGGAGTTTCATAATCAATTCTATACCCTTTGCTTGTCACATCAATAAGAACTTCTTTTGAATCTTCTTTTTCAATTATCTCTACTTCATTATCAATGTTTTCACTATCTTCAATAATATTCTCTTGTTTTATTTCTCCCCTTCCTGAAATAAGTTTTTCTGTATTAATATTCTCTGCTTTTTTTGGCAATATTATCTTGATTTCTTTTGCATATGGATCCTCTATTGTTATCTTCTTTGACCATTTAACTGGCTGGCCAATAATTGCCTGTTCCTGGATTGTTTCTATTATGAAGTTTGTTTCGTTTTCAACAACATTTATCTCAAAAGAATTGCTGTATATTGTTGTGTTTCCATCAAAAGCATAAACCACTACTTTTTCCATACCAGTTTCATCAAAAGACTCTATTCTCAAGGAATCTTTATCTATTTCTAATCCTACAAGACCCTCGTTCTCTAAAACAGAGAAATCAAAAGATAGATTTTCTCCTGAGAAAAACTCGCTGAGAACGAGGGCCGTAGTAGAGTTCACTAAAAGAGTTTGATCTGGAATTTCTTTTAAAAGTTTTGGTTGATTTTCATTGAATTCCGTAATATTACTGACATCTTCCTCAACAATAGAATAGGAGATTGAATCTAAAAAGATTGTTGCATTTTCAATCTCAAACCTAAGTTCATAACTCTGATTTGTTAAATTAAGTTCCTCTAAAGAACAGGTATCCATACAGACATTGGAAAATTCAAAAATCATATATGTCAAGTTTGTCAAGTTTGAGGCATTTTCATACTCTTCTGTTTGATTTTCAATAGTAATGTTTGTCTGATTTTCTAGGCTTATATTTGTCCAATTTTCTAGAGTAAAATTGCTTAAATTATCCAAAGTTAGGTTTGTTTCATTTTCTAGAGTAAAATTATCAAGAGTCAGATTCCCTGGAATTGTGACGTTTCCCAGGCTTCCCCCAGATCCGCCTGAACCACCACTACTTGACCCTCCGGAACTAGAACCACCACCAGAACCACTAGAACTATCACTCCCTTTTGAAGGCGAGGGCCTTCTTGAAGGCTCTGGCAGTTCTCCCCCCCTTGAAACAAAACCAGTTACAAACAAACCCTTGCTGCTATCATTCTTAACTTCATAAAGCCTAGAACTCTCAAAAATTAAATCCTCTCCCAAATAAGCTTTCACATATCCTTCTCCCAAGATTTTTACACTACCGGAAATTCCAACACTAGAAAGTTTCCCAGAATGACTCTGAACCCAATTATAATTATCTGCCCCACTTAATTCTATTCCTATATTATCCTGGTAAAAAGTAATGTTTTCTCCAGAAACAAAACCCGTGAATTTCAAAATCTCTTCTCCATATCTAAGACCAAGAAAAACTGACGCAACAACTAAAATTAAGAGCAAAGCGAAAAGAGGAAAAGAACTAATAAATCTCTTTTTGGTTTCTCCAGAATCTACTTTTTTTACTTTTTTTATATACTCACTTTTTACACTACCATTCTTGTCACGATAGCTCTGATATTCATAAGGCCCATAAACTTTCCCACCAATTTTTATATACCTTTTATATGACATATTGCTTAAAGTTTCAAAAGATTTTCAATCGGCTTAAAGCTAATACTCGCTGAATGAAATTTTCTTTTAGTGCTCTTTTAGTAACTCTTTTTACACTACAATCCACAAGAGAAAATCCTATATAAATCTTTTTAATTTTTACCCTAAATCTCAAATAGCCATATCGCGCTCATACTCTATTTTTTATTCAATTTTTATCAAGAATTTTCGTAGTGTAAAAAATATCTTATGAAAACATAACAAACCAATGCAGAAACCGCAATTCTTTTAAACCCCAAATACCTTACATTTTAGAAGTAGTTGGTCAGTCAACTGTCCGCAGTGCTCAAAACAGAACTGTAATGAGTTCTATGCACGCGGAGGAAGGTCCGCTCACCATCAGAACCTACGGTTCCGATACCTCCCTTAAAGGAAAGGTTTAGAATCTTAGGTCCTAACAAAGCTGTTTGACGAAAGTCTCATTTCCGCGAGGAAAAGCTCCGCAACAGAAACGACACAGCCCATATCGAGATATGAAGCTTGCGCAGATCTAAGACATGTGGGATATGATGAAACGCCGAAATTTGAGTTTATAGATTTTGGAGTGCAGATGAACCAGTTTCATTCGCACTGGCGCCTCAGCTGGTGCAAGCCTCAATGAGGTGCTTAGTCTGATGTTGACACATTCACTTCATCCCAAGGATGATGAATGACAGAAAGTGGCCTATGCCAACTACTTCACTTTTCTCTAAAAATTAGTATGTCTGTAATGTGTTAAAAATCAACAAATAATTCTTTTTTCTAATAAGAAAAGCACAAAAAGGGAACTATAATGCACACCACCTTTTTAGCATATTAATCCATAACACAAAGAGACAAAAAAAAATAAAAAAAATAAAAAATAAAATTGATTTTATTTAGACATGTATTTTCTTCACAAGCTTAAATGTAACTGGGTAAGTCTGTGAATTCAAAGTGTAGTTTCCACTTAGTGTAGCATCTAAAGATTTTCCTGCTGTTAATCCACTACAAACTACGTCAATAGTTCCTGTTTTACCTGCATCAATCACTGCTGGATCTGTTGTAGGAGAAGTGCAAGTCAAACCACCTTTAACAGTTATTGTCATTGGACCAAAATCCACTGAACTATCTAAAAAGTTATTAGATACTGAAATATTCCCGCCATCTGGTCCGATGCTAGTTGAAGAAAGATCACAAGTTACGCCCTGGACAATCACCCCAACAACACCACAAGTCTCTTGGACTGGTGAACTAAAGACGCCAAATGCAATCAATGCTGCAATTGCGACAATCGCTATAAGAATCGCCCATCCATAAGTCATCAAAAACTCCATCGCTGCCTGTCCTTTCTTAGACATCATTTTTTTTATTTTACCTCCTTTTTCTTTATTTCAAATTGCCCAATTCTTTAGGCCATAAACATGACACCGCCTAAAATCGCCCTATCTTTAATAAAAAAGATGCGTGCGATATCATCAATATATAGACAATTTATAGATATTTAAATATATTGTTCATGCACTATTTTTAATATAAGCAATTTTCAGAGATATTGTATAGTAAAGGATTCTTAGCCTCATCTTCAGTTAGTTTTATCCAACTAGGGGCCCCATTAACTCTTTTTAACCCACTTGAAATCTCATCATACTCAAAATCAACAATTGTTGAATCATTATTTGGATTCTCGCAAGAGTCAAGATAAACTAAATTAATCAGGCTCTCAATTCCATTAGGGTCAGCTGAAGAATCTCCCACCAGTCTATTGAGATAAGAAGGTGCTCTGCTAGAAGCAATATACATTGAGCCAGCCCGAAGGTTACTTAAAAACTTAGACAGATTTGTTGCATCACAACTGCCTGTAGAATTATCAACAAGAATACTGTAGTTATTCGCTAAAATCTTATTTCCACACGCAGAACCAAATTCTACAACATAAAATGGGTCTTCAAAACTATCTGGCAAGTATATGCTAGTATTGACTCTCGCAGATCTTTGCCACCTGACTCCTGAAACCGGATCAGAAACATTGTACTTCAAAAGAATAGAAATAGCCAGATTCCAAGGATCTTTTTGAAAAACCACTAAATCATCAGAATTAATTTCTTCTATACTTACTTCTAAACCAGTTGCACTTGCAATTATATTAATATTCTCTTCCCAGCCTCTTATTGTCGTATTCTCTAAAAGAGCATCTGCCCCTGAAAAACCCAGGGTCTGATTCAGTGTCCCATTAAAAAGAGCTTCTGCAAAAATACCATTTACTGCGCCCTCTGAACTTGGAAGATAAACATGCTTAGCACTAACATAATCTATGACTGCAGCCATTGTCCTATATCCAGAAATATAGACAACACGTGAAACATCCCGATCTATGCTTCTAATAAAATTATTCGCTGTCAAAATTCTGACTCTCAAAGAATCATTAGTCATCTGTTTTTTATACTCAAAAGAAAGCAATAGCAAGAGCATAATACAGAATAAAGTGATGATAGTAAAGTAAAATCCTCGTTTACAGCGAAAAATAGATTTTTTTGGTGTGCCCGAAAATTTGCGAATTTTCGGCAACCCAAAAACCTTCTGATTTTTTAGGGTGCAAAAAATTCCTAATTTTTTAGCATTCTTCATGATTTTGTTCATTTTTCAATTTTTTTTCATTTCTCTTTTATTTTTCCTTTCCAGGAGCCCATGAATAGGCAAAGCCCCTTATTTCCAACTCAGGAATTCTGCCCTCGTATAATAAAGGAATGGGACAGAGGGCATTAACATCGTGCTGATATAATAATCAGATGCTTTTATATCAAGCCGACAATCATCAGGATTTTTATCAAAATTCTCCCTTAAAAGATAGTACGTAGCTTGAATAATCGCATCATCCTCAAAAAGTTCATTTCCTTTGTTTGTATCAGCACACTCAAATTCATCATTATCTATTGTACTATTGTAAAAACACCTATTCTCTCCACTATAATTTTCTGGAACTAAAAAATTATCAAACCCCTGGGTATATTCTACGCTCCAATTACACCCCTGTGCATAGGGCGCAACTTTCGAATAAGAATAATTTGATAAAATAAGTAGAGTATAAAGAATTTTATCATAATCACTCGCATTATTCTCTGATGTTCCATTTCCAATTTTAAGTTCAATTGTATTTGATTGATTACCTGCAATCAATTCTATAGGAATATTAATATGGAAAGGGTCTCCAAGAATATTATAGTTTGTTCCAAAATCACTTAAATTAAATACTTTCACAAAACTTCCTCCGGTTTTATCTGTGTTATTTATCAGCGCGTACTTTGTCCATTTAGGCCCAGAATAAGAGGTAATAACCGCCTCTAAAGGAATTCCTGATAAGAAATTAAAACTTGTTCGGCTATTAACAAAATTCTCACTTTCATAAGTAACTGCGCTGCCAGATTCAATTCCATCACTACCATACTCATACTTAATATAAGAATCGTTATATAGTACTGAAGAGAAGTTTCCAGTTAGATTTACCATTTGCTCTGAATAACTTAAACGTGTAATATCGTCTGCCCATTTTAGCATGTAATCTCTTAGTGCAGTTGAGTTCGTGCTTAAGAAATATTCCCCGTTGCCTGTTGCCGCAATACTTTTAAGCTCGTCTTCTGCAAAATAGCAATACTGTATCGGACCGAAACCTACCGCATAGGTTTTATTATAACCCTCCAATGAAGCAGCTTTTGATGATTCATTTATTGCTTGATCTACAGCTGTGTCTGAAACAGTATCCCCGCAAGTTTCGCGCCACTTATTTGAATCCCAGAAGAATAAATAACCATTTTCGCTTCGATTGCCTAGGACAACATAAACTTTTTCTTGGCTTAGATTATAAATAAATTCTGGGGTGTATGCATAATTTGTATCCCCAATTAAACCACCGACTAACGAAGAGTTACTTGCCCATTGGGTGCCAGTCCATTGATAGCCTAACGGATTTTGATTTGTTGTTCTTCCGATTATTGTTATCCAATTATTATTTCCAGTGATATTAAAACCAACTGCTAAAAAAGAATTGCTTCCCGCATCTGATATGCCATTGACTAAAGAATTATTAAGTGTCCACCCATTGCCATTCCAGTAATAACCATGATATCTTCCGTTAGATAACCCAATAAAAGCTTCAAATTTGTTTTGCCCAGAAAAATTGAAAACAATTTCTGAAACAACCCCATCTTCAACATTCCTTAAGCCATTGACTAAAGAATTATTAAGTGTCCACCCATTGCCATTCCAGTAATAGCCAGATAAGCTGCTTTTTGAGTTATAATTAGAGGTGATTAAAACCCATTTATTGTCATTTATGAGATTATAAACTGTTGTGGAATGACCTAATCTGGCAACACCAGAGACAAGTGTGTTATTTGATTCCCACCTTCCACCAATAAGATTAAAACCTTCGTTGTTTCCAGATGAAGGGCCGAATATAAGTGCATTGTTAAAGCTAGTATTAAACAGATTCACTCTGCTTTCTCCACTTTGGTATGTTTTGAATATATTGTAAGCACAGTCTCCGCCGTAAGTGGAACTGCAATTTCCAGATGTGCAACTTGGTGGGCTACAGGAATGCGTAGTATCATTTTCATTTGTTTCACTACATTGCACATTTGCTAAGCCATCTGTTAGGACTAACAAAAATTTTCTTCTTGTAGAATCGCTTTGTTGTTGCAGCATGATTCTTGCTTTTCTTATTCCTGCACAAAGTCCAGTGCCTCCGCTGGCTCTGTAGGATGTTATAGAATTATTTATTAGTGTCTTATTTCCTGTCAAGCTGGTATATGAGTCAATCAATGGGCTGTTTGAATAGCCAACTAGACCGACCCTGTTGCCCTGCGTATCCAATAGCGTTTTTGCAAATTCTATATCCAAACACCTTGCAAGGCTTATCCTGTTTGTATTAGGCGAAAAAATAGGGTTATCTGGATCGGAGAGATTTCCGCAGTTATTAGTATTTATATTATTCCCATTTATTCCGTCTTCACTTATTCTCCAAGCCATACTTCCTGAAACATCTGTAACTATTATCACATCTGCAGAACCCTCCCCAGAAGAAGCATTTCCTGCAATTTCTTCAAAACCAATTCTTATTGGGATTGTTTTATTGCTGATATCATTGTAATTTAATCCAGAATTTATGATATCTGAATTGCTCAAAACTTTTGTAAAATCCAAAACACTATCATTTGTTGTATTCCGATAAACAGTCGTATTCCCAATTTTCAAGAAGATTGTTGAGTTTTGACCTGTTGTTAAATTCACTTTATAGTGAAGCCTCGCACTCATTGCAGTGATTGTGTTAGGAGCATAAATCGAGTCATACTCATTTATTATTCCTTTAACTTGATGCAAATACTGTGTCTTAATTGTCTTATATTCTGGATAATTTGTCTTATAATCTACTCTAATATATCCCCCAGCAATTGCGAGTAGATACTCTGAGTTTCTGAACTCAAAAGTATTTGTCCCATTGGTAAAGTTTCCAAGACTCTCCCCTGGGAGGTAAATAATTTTAGGAATCAAAGGATTGCTTGAACCAGAATAACTATCAATATAAACCCCATTAATAAAAAAATCAAAATCATGATTAATTGCTATCTCCATAGTCACATTCGAGACACTTGTCATTCCCACCAATTCAACAAGAGAAGTAATATTGCCATCCCCAATATACCCCCCAAAATAAACAAATTTTGTGTTTTCTTTTCTTCTCAAAAATGCTCTTGCAGTATTGCCCTTTATTGCTCTACCTTTTGAGACTCCACTTATGAAGTTTGTCGCACCGATAACAAACCGCTCTCCATCTTGATAAGGAGTTTCATTCTCAACAAAGATTATGTCTCTACTCGAACCATTAGTGAAAAACAAACCAATATTATCTCTGCTCTCAAAAACATCTCCAAAAAAATCACTGACAATGTCCTTAGCCTATCCTGCAGAATCTTTGCCACCAATAGTTCCATTGACAGCCCAGAGCTTTGACACACTCTCAATCAAAAAATCATCTCTGCTTAGGGTCTCATTGTACAAAGGATCTTCTATTATATTATTAATATCCTCATCATTAATGTCAATAGTTTTTATATTTGAAAAAATCTGCAGAGAATCCTCTTGAAGATATGAAGTCTTATAATACTCGCTTGTCTTTTGAAAACTACTGTAAGGCAAAATCACAATCACCACAACAAGCAAGGTAAATGCTAGTAAAGCATCTAAGGTAAAGTAAAATCCTTGTTTATTCTTTATAATTTTGTCCATAATCCCTGATATTTTATGCTCTTTCATCTGTCCATAAGTATAAATTTAATTTTATTGGCCTGATTTTATATCCTGAACTTGTGTCATTGACAGCAACAAGCCTCTGAATTTTAACAATTTGCCTTGTATCAGAAGTATATGCTTTTCCAACATGTTCTGGCAGAGGTTCTTCTCCTTCTGGCAAGCCAAGAGAACCTCCGTAAAATTCTATATAATAGTTATATTTTGTATTAAGTTTTATTCTTGAAAGTGTATAATTATCAAGAGACATATCAATCCAGGTCTTTAGTGTATTGACCTTACTTATATTCAGCAGGCCATCATCAACAAGCCCTAGTGAAACTGTATTATTCATTCCAAGAGCTGGCCAATTCTGCGGATATCCTGAACCAAGAAGCGAATTTGAGACATATCCTCCTTCTTTAATCATGCCCTCAATTAAAGGGTCTTCTCGAGCAAAGCTTATTGAGTAATTATAAAACAAGAATATTACTCCAATGAACAAGACAAGAGCTATAGCCAAATCAATTGTCCAGATTTGCCCTCTTTTTTGATTCGCAAGAAAAACCTTGTTTTTCGGCGTGCAAAAAACATTTTGTGTTTTTGAGCATTTCATCTTTTCTTTTCCTCTTTTTATTATATTTGGATTTATTTTTAGGGATTTATATAAACATAAGGATAAGTATCATTTCTTGTTATGTTATTTTTTTCTCCAAGATAAAACTTAGAGCCTGGATTTACTAGGGGAATTCCCCTGACTGATATAACCCTACTAGTATTAACAACTAAAGAATAATTGCTGATACTTACACTATACATCTTCCCCCCAATTTTTTGGGGCAACAAAAATGTTCTCATATATCCGCTCTCTACTCTAGATGCAAGAACCAACTCTTGCTGAAGAAAATTAGCAACATCGTCAGTCAGTTCATTTTCATTTTTTATTCTTCCTTGGTACATACTAGCATATATTGCTATAAAAAAAGCTACGACAAATAAAGTCAGTATCACAAAGATCAAAACAAATTCTAAGCTTGCCTGGCCTTTCTTTGAACCCTTCCTTAGACCATTCTTTAAATGTGAAAATTTTAGCATTTTTTACAATCATGAAAATGAAACCTAAATCTGTGTGAACATCACATAATTATCAGTCATATTTATCACCAATCTTTTTAGGCCCGCACTTTTGAATACTGAATTATTAAGCGGTTGACCATTATTATATATTAAACCTCTTGTATAATAAGTAGAAAAGACATCTGAGCCAGAGCCTTTGGAGATAAATTGAATATAGTTGGGAACACTACCTCTTTCTATTCTGATTTCTTTTATATTATCAGGCATATTCAAATCAATTGTTGATTTTGATGGCTGCCCAAGATAGTAAATAGAATCAGCAGTTTCAACTATTTTCTTGCCGATTTTATCTATCTGATTCATTTTAATTTGAAGTTGAGCAGAAGAAGCATAAGTAAATGCCACACTAACGGCAATTGTCAAAGCAATAATAATAAAACCTATAATCAGGGTATACTCCACACTTATTTGTCCTATCCTCTTTTTTTTCATGTTTCCCCTATTTTACATATTTTTTATCACACTCTCAAAATCCCAATAATTCCAAACCACATCTCCCATAATTTGAAAGATATCTTGTTTTATATATCTTAGTAAGATTTATAAAATGCCGACAGCTTAATAATAAAAAGAGGGTGTTTTGTAGTTTATAAAATTTATGTCAATTTATCAAATGAAAGGCTCTGAAAAATCTTCAAAGAAAAAGTTCAAGCAAGTTAATCCTGATGACTCCCTTAATAAAAGGACAGAGAAAGCCATGGTTCTTGAAACACCTTATGGTGAGATAGTTATACATCTTTATTATAATACCATCACTATAGTGAGAGATGTTGTAAAAAGAGCCCTTCTTGGGAATTATTCTGGGATAACTTTTTGCAATCGAAACTCTTCTTTTATACAGATGATAAAACATCCCAACGAAGAGAAAACAAATCTAAATCCCATATCTCTCCGCATAAAAAACTCAAGAGGCACAGTCGGCTTAGTCAATTCAAAAAAAGGCCCAAGAGCAGTCCTAATAAATGATTTTTATATCTGTTTTAAAGATATTAAAGATTTTGATGAAGATGGCACGATAATTGGCAAAGTAATAAAAGGCATGAACCTGATTAAAAAGATAAACAACGGATTCCAAGTTAAAAGAGTAAGAATCATAAATATCCAAAAGAGTAACAATATGCTGCTCAAGGTATTTTTTGGCATAGGCATCTTATTTTCACTGCCATATCTCATCGCCTTGCTCCCGAATATCTTTGGATTTATGAAAGATACCTCCTTTATCAAAATCCTCTCCTCACAAGTATCTGCCTATATGGCTATAATCGGCGCACTGTTAATGCTTATCACACTAATACTTGGTTTAGTATTCAGAGGGAAGCTCTCTGGATATGAAGAAGAAAAAAGCATTGTTAGCCTTGAAAAACCCACTTATGAACAAACCCCTGCTCAAAAACCTTCAGAAAATCATATTTCAAAAGAGCCGATTGTTCCAGATATTAAGAAAATAGGAGCCAAATTCAATCAACCAAGAAAAGAGAAATCGAAAGAAATAAAAGGCAAAAAAGACTCTTTTAAAAGTCCAAAAAAAGAGAAAATGGAAAAGCCAAAAATAGAAGAAGTTAGGGAAGAACCTGAAATAGAAGATATAAAGCCAAAGGAGATGCCAGAAAAAGAAGAAGAAAAAGAAATAGAATCTAAGACAGAACCAAATATAAGAATTGAAAGCAGCACAAAAAACAGCACTGAGACCAATCTCGACTCACTATACAACATGCTTGAGGAAAAGAACACTCTCAAAATAGATAGTCTAACAAAAACATTCAAAGTAAGCAAAAAAGAATTATTAGAATGGTGTAATATCTTAGCAGAACATGGTTTAGCTGAAATAAATTATCCCACCTTTAGGGGCCCAGTACTAAAAAAGAAAGAAAAAGATAAAGTCACATCATAAAAAGAAGAAAAAAGAGGGAAAAATAAAAAGAGGAAAGAAAATGAAAAAATCTAGAAAGCACCGCCATAGTGGGAAATTTAGAATCTCAAAACACATGAAAGATAAAAGCAATGAGATTCCGGATTCATCAGAGACTTCTGAAGAAATTAGATTAAAAAGAACAAATGAACAGATACTTTCAGAAATTCAAGAAAAAATCAGAAAAAAGGAAGATATTGACAGGTACATTGTAAATGCCAACGAAGTCAAAATTCAAGTAAATATCGTAAAGATAGATGAAGGAGTATTCTACTCAATAAAACTACCTGAATTATCTGAACCCACAAAAGCCCTTCTAAATAATCTAAGACAGAAACTCATAAACTCTACAGAAATAAATTTTGAAGTCACAGATAGAAATGCAATAGAAAAACTAAAAACTCGTTTAAGACTAAAATCAGAAGATCTTCTAAAACAGCAATTCAAACTCTCTGAAGATACAACGAATTTGCTTTCTGGAATCCTAATAAATGAGATGGTGGGGCTAGGGAATATAGAACTCCTAATAGCGGACCCAAATCTTGAAGAGATTGTAGTTACATCGGCAAAAGAACCAGTCAGAGTATTTCATAAAAAATACGGCTGGCTCATAACAAATTTAAGACTCGAAACTGAAAAACAAATTGAAAACTATTCAGCTATCATCGCAAGAAGAGTTGGCAGACAAATTACAACCCTAACACCTATGCTAGATGCCCACCTTATAACCGGGGATAGAGTAAATTCTATTTTATATCCTATTTGTACAAAAGGCAATACAATAACCATAAGAAAATTTGCCAGAGAACCCTGGACTGCTGTTGACTTCATAAACAATGGCACTTGCACCCTAGATATATTTGCCTTGATATGGACTGCGATGCAGTATGAACTAAATATTTTATTTTCAGGAGGCACAGCCTCAGGAAAGACAACTATGCTCAATATATCATCAATTTTTCTTCCACCTTATCATAGAGTCATCAGCATTGAAGATACACGAGAACTGCAGCTTCCAGAACACTTATACTGGACTCCGCTAGTTACAAGAATGCCAAATCCAGAAGGCAAAGGAGCTGTAACTATGCTTGACTTACTGGTTAATTCATTAAGAATGCGTCCAGACAGAATAATCCTCGGAGAGATGAGAAGAAGAGAAGAAGCTGAAGTTCTCTTTGAAGCTATGCATACTGGTCACAGTGTCTATGCAACTGTGCACGCAGACAGCGCAGCTGAAACTATCTCAAGACTAATCAATCCCCCGATAAACGTTCCTTCAAATCTCTTAAAAGCAGTTGACTTATGTGTAACTATGTTCAGAGATAGAAGAAAAGGAGTAAGAAGAATATATCAAGTAACAGAATTTATTCCGAGTGAAACAGATAAAAACGGCGTCAAACCGAACATCTTGTACAGATATGAACCTGCAACAGATACCATACTAAAACACGCTGCATCCATGAATGTTTTTGAGAAGCTTAGCAGACATACAGGTATGAGCTTCTCTGAGATAAACAAAGAATTAGAAAATAAAAAAAGAATCTTGATGGACCTTGTAAAAAGAAACGTCAGGGATATGAATGGGATTGCAGATTCAATCAGGCAGTATTATATAAACACTGCCCAATTTTTAGGCACCCAAGATAAAAAAGAACACTTAAACAGAAAAAAAAGAAAAATGTAGGAGAGAAATGTTCAGAATTCCCCTTCTTTTATTTCCAGAAAAGTTTTTAGATGGACTTTCTAATATTTTTGCAGAATTTGGGAAAAAAACTGCAGAAAAGAACAAAGCCTTCCCAATATACTTCTTGCAGGCAAACATACCTATAAAACCCGATAAGTATTTGGCAATGTGCTTTACTTCAACTGTATTAAATTTAATATTTTTGACCCTGGTTTTCGGAGCGATTTTTTATTTTGGTAAGGCAAACCTGATTTATGCCCCAGTAATTTCTATCTTCTTGTCATTTTTTATCCTTATACAGCAGATTAATTATCCAAAAGTCCTAGTTTCAAGAAAAGTCAGGGATATAGAATCTAATCTTTTGCCTGCTTTAAGAGCAATGGCAGTCCAATTGACAGCAGGAGTCACTTTTTTTGACGCCCTAAAAAATATTTCAAAAAGCAAGTACGGCGTAATATCTGATGAATTTAAAAAAGCAATAAACTCAATGGAATCTGGAACACCGATAATTGAAGCTCTTGAACAGGTCTCTCAAAACAATCCTTCTATATTTTTCAGAAGAACTGTATGGCAGATTATGACTGGCATGGGAGCTGGCGCTGATATCTCAAATGTTCTGAAAGAAATTGTCAAATCTCTTAATCAAGAGCAAGTCACAGAAATTCAAACATATGGGGGGAAGCTCGCCCCTTTAAGTATGTTCTACATGGTCGTAGCAATCATATTCCCTGCACTTGCCATAACATTTATACTTGTACTCTCAACATTTGTACAAGTTCTTGGAGAAAACTACAAGATAATACTGTTCTCAGTACTGGGCATGGTTGTTCTTCTTCAGATTCTATTTTTAGGAATGATAAAATCAGGGAGGCCCCCTCTAATCTAAAATGGCAACATTTTTATCCAAAGTATTTCCGTGGTACACAAGAATGGTCGAAAGGATGTCTCTCTACATTGAATTCAAAAAAAATCCAAAAGAGTATGCCAACACAATCATCTTAGTTGCTTTAATAATGGGAGCCATGGGATTTTTGGCCTTTTTCTATTTCACAAACTGGATTTTTGGAATCGCCGCATTCATTGTTTTATTTGGCCTTTTTCTGCTGATATTCTATATTCTGTTTGTTCTAAAAGCAGACGCAATAGCAAGAGAAGCTGAAACTGCTCTTCCAGATGCACTTCAATTGATGGCGACTAATCTAAGAGCAGGCCTGACAACAGACCGGGCATTCATAGTCTCTGCCAGAGAGGATTTTGGCAGACTGAATATTGAATTCAAAAGAGTGGCAAAAGAAATAGCAACAGGCGAGGATTTGACAGAATCTCTTTCAAATATGTCAAAAAGAATAAAGTCAAACATAGTATCCAGGACAATAGACCTTGTGAACTTCGGGATTATTTCTGGCGGAGAATTAGCAGCTCTGCTTGAAGAATCTGCTGCAAGCCTAAGACAACAGCTTTTAACAAGAAAACAAGTGCATTCAAGTGTCTTAATGTACACAATATTCATTTTTGCCGCAGTCGGATTCATCTCTCCTTTACTATTCTCCCTAAGCACAGTTCTTACAGAAATTATCACTTCAACTCTTGGAACCATTGATGTTGCTCCAGCTGATGTGGCATCACAGGTCCCATTGATGATTACCCAAATAGCAATAAATGTAACATTTATCAAGATATTTTCAATAGTCCTCTTGGTTTTTACGTCAGTACTAAGCTCATTTGCACTAGGTCTTATCAATTCAGGTGAAGAAAAAGATGGATTAAAATTCATACCTATCCTAGTCGCAATCTCAATAGCAGTGTTCTTTTTAGTATCTATAGCAGTAAGATTTGGTCTTGCTTATTTTGTTGGATAATTCTTTATATACAAAACACAACAGAAACCCAAAAACATTTAAAAACACGATTTCCTTATCCAGATATGAAAACAAAAAAAAAGAAGGTTAATGTATCTAAAAGAATCAAGAAATCTAAATATATCAAAATAACCAAAATAAAAATTAAAAAACCTAACAAATCTAAAAACTCTAAGAATTATGACAAAATCCCAACAGGCATTTCTACTTTTGATGATATTACAGAGGGAGGACTAGGCAAGGGTTCTGTTAATTTGATAGTTGGCGGAGCAGGCTCTGGAAAAACAATTTTTTCTATTCAATTCTTATATACGGGATTAAAAAATGGAGAAACCTGCATGTATCTTACATTTGAAGAGAAAAAAGAGGATCTTTATAAGAACATGATGAAAGTCGGTTTCGATTTAAAAAAATACGAAGAATCTGGAAAATTTATTTTTGTTGAATATACTCCAGAACAAGTCAAGACAATGATTGAAGAGGGTGGAGGAACTCTCAAAAGCATGGTCTCTAAGAAGAATATCAACCGGCTTGTTATTGATAGCGTAACTTCATTTGGGCTCCTATTTGAGAGTGAACTTGAAAAGAGAGAAGCTGCTCTAGCTCTTTTTGATATAATAAAAGCCTGGAAATGCACAAGCTTCTTAACAACTGAAAAAGAACTATCTATAGAAGAACTTGTCTCTGGTTCAGAATCTGCAATGGAGTTTGAAGTTGATTCTGTAATATTAATATTCTACTTAAGATTAGAAGACACAAGAAACAGGATGATTGAAGTTCTTAAGATGCGTGGAACAAAACATTCAAGAAAAATTTATTCTATGGAGATAACAGAACAGGGAATAAAAATCTCAAAAAAACCAGAGACTAAAATCAAATCAGATTTAATTTGAATTTAATCCATAGTTCAATTCATTCTAAGTTCATTCTATAATAAAGAAGCATATCCCCAAAACATAAAAATTTATAAAGCAAAGAATCAAATCTAGTTTATGGCAGACAACTCTATAAGGATGCCTTCTAGTTCAGGAGGCTTAACAAGATATTCCGAAGATTATCACAGTAAAATCCAGATAAAACCGATGCACGTAATCATCACAATAATCGCCCTAATCCTTCTAGAAGGTATTTTGCAACTTGGATTTAAATAAGCCCACAATCCTAAGATATAACACAATAAACCTTTTATACTTCTGAACTCTCTATAAGCATGGAAGTTCAGGAAGGCAGGGATCTAGATATAGAACTATTCTCAAAAGCTGATCACTCAATCAGGGCAGCAGACCATCTTGCATATATAATCTATCCATTATTAAAAGATGAAAAGCTCTTAAAACAAGTATTCAAGGAGATTTCGACATGCACAATCAACATAATAAACGCAACCCTATATCATGCCCATAAAAAAGGCGTATATCTGGGCCAGGACAAAAAACAAAACTTTGACTTCTTTAAAAAATACTCCCTAAAATTCCTAACACTTGAAGAAATTCAGACCATATCACACCTATTTGAAATAGTAGAACAATACAACACTAATTCAATTGATTTCATTAGAAAAGACAGCTTCATAATAATGATCAATGGTTCAAAAACAGAATCAATAACTCTTGATAAAGTTAAGGCATACATAAATATCCTAAAATCTGCACTCCAGAAGTTTAAGGCATATAGCGCTGCAAATTAGTCCAAAGATGGGTCAGTCCTCTCCTTCTAAAAGAGAACAGAAAGATTTAAATATGTTAAAGATAACATAATATTATGTTATTAATACCATGATGAATATAAAACAAAAAGTACTTAGATTTTTAATAAAAAACAAAGTCAAGTCATTTAGTATAAATGAAATTTCAAAGAACTTGAAAATAGATTATAAACTGACTTATATAAATATTAAAAAACTTGGTGAAGAAAGGACAATAAAAATCGAAGATTTGGGAAATATAAAAAGATGTAGTTTTGATAACTCATTCAATAATGATGTTTTTATTGTTGAAAATGAGAGAAAAAAAGAATTACTGAAAAACAAAGACTTTCTTGTTATGTATAATGATCTAATCAAGATAAACAGACAATTTATACTTCTTTTATTTGGAAGCCATGCAAAAGAAACAGCAAGTAAACATTCTGACATAGACTTGTTATTAATTTCAAGTAAAGATGATGCAGAACTTATTCAAAAAGAATTAAACTTAATTCCATTAAAAATTCATCTAACTAACGTAACTTATGAAGATTTTATTAAAATGCTAAAAACTAAAGAACAGACTGTTGTAAGTGAAGCAATTAAAAAGAATATAATCTTATTTGGAATAGAGGATTATTATAAGCTATTACAATGCTAAAAAATTCTCACAGAATTTTTGGCACCTCAAAAATAGGAGGTTTTTGAAGAATGTTAGATAAAAAACGAATTGAAGAAGCAAAAGGAAATGTTCAAAACTATCTA
>CAYPSK010000012.1:0-2295 GCA_964413705.1 Candidatus Woesearchaeota archaeon
AAGATTGACAAATATTTGACTTGGGAGTCATTTAATTGGACCTCAAGCCAGACTACCTGGGCCCAGGTACCTGTTAGCAATATGACTACAATCAGGCAACTGAATTATACTTCTGGAAATAATCGGAGCGAGATGGACATAAATGTCACTGTTCCAAACAATGAATCAGCAGGTGTTAAATCGAGCATCATCACACTAACAGGATACTATGTCCATGATCCAGAATAAGGGGTAATTAAATAATAAAAGAATAAAATTAAAATAAAATAAAGATTAAAAAAAATAAGAAAATGAGAAAAGAAAATAAAATGAATAAAAATGTAGTTATGGCATTTTGTCTAGCTTTAGCTTTGGTATTATTCATGATTTTCTTTGTGAATATTCCAGTATCTCCAGAGCATGAAACAACTTTGAGACATATTAAGTTTGATTGGATAGGTCTTGAAAATAAGGCATTCATAGATAGTGACATTGGATTTAGTAATCCTTTTGAGGTAAAAAAAGGCGAGATAATTGTGCTCGAGCCAGGGCAATACTACTGGAGAATCTCAAAAATAGGGGCAATAAATGGTTTGAGCATAGATTCAGAAGTATCTATCATAAATAAAAATGGTAGTGTAAAGAACACAGGAAATGTTCAAATTCTCGTCGAATTTTTCAAGAGAATAGGATTGACGAGCAAGATAGTTCTTGATGTTGATGAATCAAAGGAAATGGAGGGAGATTTAGCTTTAGCTTCAGAATTTGATGATAGATTGGGATTAAATCAAACAAATCAGAGTCAAGAAAATAAAATTTAAATAAAAATGAAACAGAATAGAATTAAAGAAATTGGAAATAACAGAAGGGTATTTTTATTCTTATTTATAATACTCTTATTCTCTTTATTAGCGATTCAGGATGTTCAGGCCCTTGGGATAACTCCTGGTAGGGCAGTTTTTGACTTCAGTCCAGGCAGAGAAGGAAAAGTTACATTCAAAATCATAAATAATGAGCATAAAGATATGAAAGTTGCAGTTGAGGTTTATGGTGAATTAAATGGTTCTGTGAAATTGGAGAAAAAAATATTTAATTTCAAATCAGAGGATTATGAAAAAGAAACAGCGTATAAGTTTAAGCTTCCAGATATGCTTAATGGTTCGGGAATTCATGAAGCAAGAATTGTCGCAATGGAAATTCCTTCTAGTGAGGAATCTGGGACACTTGTTTCAGCGACTGTTGCTGTTGCGACTGAATTTTATGTCCTGGTGCCATATCCCGGAAAATATATCGAATCCAGGATTGATATTCAAGAGTCAGATGTCAATGAGACAACGAAGTTTTTCATTGGCGTATCTAATCTGGGGACCCAGAAGATTGGGAAGACATATGTGCAATTAGAGATTATAGATAATAAAGAAGAGATTATTGATACACTTGTCAGCGATACAAAAGAAATTGCAAATAATAAAAGAAAAGATTTTGTGATAGAATGGAAGGCAAATGCCGATGCAGGAAGATATACTGCCAGAGCAAAGATTATTTATGATGACAGCATAGCTTCAATTGAGAAGAAATTCACTGTCGGTAGCATGAGAATAGATATTCTTAGTGTTCTTGTCCAGGATTTCAGGCTTGGAGGCATTGCTAAATTCATATTAACAGCACAGAGCAGATGGGCATCTCCTATCAATGATGTCTATGCAAATCTTCTGCTTTATAGTGAGGGAGGAACAGAACTGGCAAATTCTAGGTCAGCGAATGTCAACTTTCCTCCTTTATCTAAGGAGATTTTGCTTGCTTATTGGGACACAGTTGGTGTTGAGCAAGGAGATTATGGCGGAAAGATTACATTGAATTATATGAATAAAACAGATGAGAGAAGCATAATGGCAAAAGTCAGGAATGATCATCTTGATGTTGAAGTTGTTGGATTGACTGCAAATGTAGTGGGCGTAGGGGCATCTGATAAGTCTAATTTCTGGCTAATCTCTCTTATTGTGGTGCTTTTCCTGATTAATTTGGCATGGTTCTTGTATTTCAAGAGAAAAATGCACAAAAAGAGAAAAACATAAATAATAAATAAATAAAGTGTATAATATCAATAAATTATATTAAAATGAAAGAAAATAAAAAGGAAAAATTAGACATTAGGCCATTTATCTTGCCTGTTGTAACTATTGTCTTTTTTATTGTCTTATTTTCTGTTTCTCCAAAAATAGCCAGTTCATTTTTCTCTGAGACAAGAAATTCGTGGAATTCTTTGAGTGGTCTAGCTATAGGCGAGACAAAATACATTTTGCAGGGTTTTATTGA
>CAYPSK010000012.1:2395-5182 GCA_964413705.1 Candidatus Woesearchaeota archaeon
GTTATGTAAAAGTGAAAGAAGATTTCTTTGTTTTTTAAGATTTTTAAGCTATAGGTCTGTTATTAGTTTGTTATTATGTATATGGCAAGAATCCCTCAGATTTAAAGCATAGCGAGGGATTGATATATTCTAAATTTATAAGTGTTGAGTTCTTTCTTATTGACATTTTTTTTATGCGCTTTGTTTAGCATAATGCGCTTCTTTTTACGACATAGATATCTCGCCCTAAAGGGCGAGGGATGTCATTTTAGAATTATCATAAGAAAAAGTTTAAATAAGGAGAGTATTTTTGATTATTATGAAATATTCAAAAGCAGACTTGAAGGCATTAGGGAGGACAGCAAAAGCAGTGCTTTTTGCAGGAGCAACAACTCTTGCTTCTGGAGCCACAATTCTAATGCAGGGACAGGCTCTTGGGCCTGCTGATGGGGCTTTTTCAGATTCTGGTGTTGGAGAGTATTGTACTGTTTTTCTTGCAAGAATAACCCCCCGCGGCAGTCTAGATACTGATACTACTAAAGGAAATACTCAAAGCACCTATCAATCTAATTCTAAGAGGTTCACACCGCCACTTGATACACTAGATACTTTAAATATCTCTGGAGAAGCAGCAGCAGATCCAAATTATAGATTTACATTAAAAAACTATGTTGCCAAGAAATTTTTTCCATACAATAATCAGATTCCTACTGTTTTTTTTGATTGCCCCTATCCTCCTTATGATATTGTTAGTGCATTTGGATTAAGTATAAACCGAGTAGAGACCTTGAGTCTTGCTGGCAGGGGCGTGACAGGATTGGGGCTGGCTTATTTGCTTAGAGTCCCTTCTAGGGTGTGCACAACAGAGCTTTTCACAAATGGAAGAAGCCCAAGATATTCCTCTTATGCGAATGCAGTGTGGAACCTTGAAAAGCTTTTAGTGAATGTCAGTGATTTTGATACTGCAAAATTGATTGCCAAAGCTATTTTTCCAGATAGTGAGTATTATTCTGAAACATTAATTCCATTGAAACCCTCGGTGTATGGGCAAGCGCAGGCAATTGAAAGTTTGAGCCTATATCAGCATGTTATCCCGCATGTGGGAGTAAAAGAACCTAAAGAAAATGTTCAAAGACCTAAGGAAAATGAACCAGCGACCTCAAGCAGGGTCACGACTATTTCTCGTTTACAACAGTTGATTGAAGATGAAAAAAGAAAAGGCAATGACCCTCGGCTTTATGATGCATTAGGCCAAAAGAGGTCAGCATGCGAGCCAGGAGTTAATTTTTTAGAGACAACAGGAAGAGGAAGAAATATGGGAAAGAATAGAAATGGGGGAAGAATAGTATCTAAGTTTGTCATTTCGTCAAATGGAAGAAGGAGAAATACTCCTATGCATTGAGAGGATATTAAGAGGAGATTAGGGGATGTAAAAAATTCTGTAAATTCAGTCGAATAAATGCTTTTTTTGTTTTTTTGTAACTTTCAGATAGCGCAAATCTTCTTAAAAGTAGTAAGATTTATAAATAAGGTATTCTAATAAATAGATAATAAAAGAGGGCAAAACCCAGACACAAACTTTGAAGATGCATAAAAAAGGTGTGAATAGAAAGAGTGAAAGCAAGAGTGGACCTGTTATTGTTGTTGTTCTGGCAGTATTCTTGATTGTTGTTTCAATTGTGAGTATGATTTCGGTAAATGAGAAATTTAAATCTAAACTAAATGAGATTGCGCAGGGTAATATGAAAGATTCTGGTTCAGGGAGTGTTTCAGTAGTTGTTTTAGGTAGACCAAATGTTAATGGAAATGTTAATCTTGATATTGAACCAAGACCAACCTCAACAACAAGCCCTTAAAATAAATAATTAAATTCAAATAAATAAAAAATGGAAATTTCACACAAAGTTTTAGTTACTTTGCTTGCATTTGCGATAGTGATTTCTCTGGCAGCGACTATGTTCAGTTTTGGGGTATTTACAAACTTTGGAAAATTGACAGCTTATGGAAGTTCAGGATATGTGAATGTAACTATTTCAGACCAGAATACTATTAATGTTACTGCGACTAATTGTGATTTTGGTTCAGGATATATCACTGTAGGCCAGACAAATGCGACCATCGAGAGCAATGGAACACTTGTTAATTGGGTGGGATCAGGAACAACTTCATCACTAACAGTAAGAAATGATGGAAATAAGAATATGACTATAAATGTTTCATCTGGAAAAAATCTTGCACAATTTTATGGAGTAGACTGTAGTGGTGCTGGCGCAGGATGCGCATATAATGCCTGGAGCTATAGTGGAGAAGGCACTTCATGTACAAGTGGTACAGTATCTAATCCAGGAGTAGCGATGAATACAAGCAATAGAACAGTATGTTCAAATCTTAGATATGAAGATACTATGGATGAATTGAATGTCTCTTGCAGACTAGTAATATATCAGACAGTCCCAACTGGAGCAAAGACAGACACTTGGACGTTTTGGTCAACTCTTAACTCTTAACTAAAATTTTTTAATTTTTGTATATCCTGAATTATGAGAAGAGAGTAAAGAAGGTTATGAAACATAAAAGAGATAAAAATGAAAAACACAGATATTGCTTTAATTGTGCTAGTTGCATTTTCTATAGTTGTTTCAATTGGTGGATTTATTTGGTCTGCCAATGTAATGGAAAATTTTCCTTCTAACAAGCTGACTGCATATGGGAGTGCAGGCTATGTCAATGTTACTATTACTGTATTTACCTCAATTAATGTTACTGCGACTAATTGTGATTTTGGTTCAGGATATATCACTGTAGGCC
>CAYPSK010000012.1:5282-17180 GCA_964413705.1 Candidatus Woesearchaeota archaeon
CATCGAGAGCAATGGAACACTTGTTAATTGGGTGGGATCAGGAACAACTTCATCATTAGGTATAAGAAATGATGGAAATAAGAATCTGACCTTGAATGTTTCATCTGGAAAAACTCTTACACAATTTTATGGAGTAGACTGTAGTGGTGCTGGCGCAGGATGCGCATATAATTTCTGGAGCACTAATAATGAAGTAGCATGCACAAGCGGCCTAGTAGATAATCCAGGAACAGCTATGGACACAACTAATAAAACTGCCTGTTCAAACTTTAGGTTTGAAGATGGAACTGATGACATGTATGTTCATTGCAGGCTTGTGGTATATCAATCAATTCCAACTGGAGCAAAGACAGACACTTGGACATTCTGGGCAATAGAAAACTAAGTTTTTTATAATCTTAAGAAAAATTTAAATAGGTTCTTTTTGTTATATACAAAACAGGGTTTAATATAAAGAGGTAGAATGATTCATAAAAAGATTGGTGTTAAATATAAATTTTTTATGTTCTTGACATTGATTATAATCCTTTTAAGTGTTTCTTTTTTATCTTTGCTTTCAATTAAGTCAGCAAGTGCAGTTGGAATAGCTGGCTCTAATGATTTTATGATTTTTGAACCCTATCTTAATAGGACTTATAGTTACGTTGTTATCTCAAATACAGATAAAGTTATGGATCATGGTATTGGTATTGATGGAGACCTTGCGCCACATGCTCACTTGAGCACAAATGTTCTTGAGGATATTCCCATAAATGGCCAGGCATCATTCACAATGGAGCTTAATCTCCCTGAAAGTCTTGAGCCTGGTTTACATACACTGACTCTTTGTGCTGTGGAATCAACAACAAGGGGTGCAGGTGGGGGTGGAGAAACTTCTATAGGAACGAGGGCAGCAGTTTGCCTTATGATTAGGGTTTTATCTTTGTATCCTGAAAAACTTGCAGATTTTGATTTTTATGCTCCTGATGTTGCTTCTGGAGGAATTGAAGAATTTACTTTAGATGTTAGAAGTTTATCTGAACAAGATTTTTATATAAAGGGAAAAGTTGATGTTTATACCAATGCCACTGGTTCTTTAGTTAAATTAGTTACTTTGTATTCAGATGAAAAAAATCTAAAATCTGGAAAAAATGAGAAGTTAGTAGCTTATCTTGACACTAAAAATTTTGAGATTGGAGATTATCTTGCTAAAGCTACACTGTATTATGATGATAAGGCCCCTGTTAAAGAGCAGAAATTTAAAATTGGTGACCTTTCTATGGTTATCTTAAATTTTAGTGATGCAGCTTATAGTAATCGAGTCAATGAACTTAGTGTTTTTGTTCTCAGCAATTGGAACTCTGAAATAAAAGGGGTTTATGCTGAGATGGCATTCACTAATGGTGATTTTACAACAATCATAACTAGCCCAACAGAATCCTTTAATGCATGGCAGATTAAGCCCCTTACTCTTTTTTTAGACACTAAGAATATGAAAGCAGGAGAGTATAATGTTTATATCACCCTGCATTATGCAGAAAAAACAACAGTGGTTAATGGCAAATTTAAAGTAATAAATAAAATTGATATTACGCCCCAAACCATCTTATTGACGGGGGTAATTATCTTACTTATTGTTATCTTGGTGTTTATAGTTTGGTTTACAAGAAAGAAGATGAAAGAACTTGAGAAGAAATTTAAAAAGAGGAGATAGGATGCAAAAGACAGAGGGCAGGATGCAAAGGAAAAAAGTTGAAAAAAAGAATATTGAATTTAAGAAAAGAAACAAGACATATTCTGTATTGAAGCTGATAGTGGCTATAATATGTGTCTTAATCATTATAGTTATGGCATTTTATTTGATAAACTCTTTTATGAGAATATCATCTATCAAAACATATGATATTAATTTTACAATTGCCGACCGTGTTGGATTTGACCTGGATCAAGAATCTTTGAATTTTGGGACCGCAACTCCTGGGGGACTTTCACATAGAACTATAGAGATTACTTCTGACAGACCGTTGAAGGTCCATATTGTCGTTCAAGGAGAAGTCAAGAATTGGGTGAATTTTTCTGAAAATGATTTTATTTTAGATGGAAAAAAAGAAATTGGTTTTTCAATTAAGGCCCCAGCAGGTACTCCTTTTGGAAATTATGCTGGAAAAGTTACAATGTTCTTCATAAAACCCTAGCATCCCAAAAAGATTTGCTTTTTTAGGATATATACTCGGTTAGCTATAAACTTTATAAATGTAAAAAACATGTAAATTTATGAAAAAAGGGGACATTTCAGTTAATGTGAATGCTCGAATTAAGGAAGAGAAAAAGAAAAAAATTACGAAGATTTTTCTGATAATTATTGTCACAATTTCAATTTTGTTTTCTATTGCAAATATAGTAAACACTGCAGTTAAGGTTAGTAACTTTAAATTGGAGAAATTTTTACCTAATGTTGTCCGGGCTGAAGTAAATGTTTGTTTTGATGTTGCTCCACCAGACATGGATTATATCGGAAACTTCACAGCGCATATAGGGGAGCTTTTTAGTTTCAAGGTCAATGCAACAAGCCCGAGCAATAGAACGGTTTATTTTTTTGATAATACTACCTTATTTGAGATAAATGAATCTAATGGCTGGATAAACTTTACTCCGTCAGGAGGGGATTCTGGAATTTATTTTGTTAAGATTACAGCTACACACAATATCTGTGCAGTCAATACAAGCGAGGACATATGGGTGTCTGTACAAGACAATAACCCTCCGATTTGGCTGAATAATACGCCGGTGAATCAAACCCTTATTGAGGATGAATTATACACTTTTGATTTAAGCCCGTGGGTTTATGACGAAGATAATGATACAATAACTTTCTCGAGCAATTATTCAATAGCTGATTTTCCTAATTTTAATCTGATGTCAAATGGGCTCTTGAATTTTACTCCTGATGATGTTGATGTTGGAGTTCATGCGGTGATGATTTATGCAAATGATTCATATGATTTATCGCCAAAATTATTCATATTTACAGTTATTAATGTTGAAGAACCTCCTTTTTTAATTCCATTTCCAATCAAGTTTTCTTTATGTGAGCATGAAAGCTTTTATTATAATGTAGATGCGACTGACGAAGACTTGAACATCCCTAATACACCAGAACAATTATTCTTTTATGATAACACTACTCTTTTTGTTATAAATGAACAAACTGGGGAGATATCATTTGCTCCTGATTTGGGGAATCCAGAGCATAGTGAAACTATTCCTGTAAGAATATATGTTACTGATGAAGAAATGTTTGATTATCAAGACACGAAATTTTTTGTTGTTCCAATTAACGATGCTCCGGTTATGGATGTAATTCCGGCAAAAACTGTTTGGGTCAATGAAACCCTGGATTTCTATGTAACAGTCTATGATGAAGAAGATGGAAGTAATTACGATGGAAATTTGAATTTCACAGACAATACAACTCTTTTTAATATCACGAATGAGGGAAGGATTTTGTTTAATGCTACGCAGGACCAAAATGGGACATATTTTATACAGATATGTGCTACAGATAATGGAATTCCTGAACCAGAGAATGCTTCTTTATGTGGAAATGATTACAATCCAAAAACTGCGTGCCAGAATTTTTCACTCACAGTTACAGATGTCAATAGGCCGCCAATTATCACAAGTTATGTTCCTTCTAGCAAAGTTATTGAGATTTATGAGGGTCAGAATATAACCTTTGTCATAACTAAATATGATCCTGATGGAACAATCCCGACAACTTACTGGTTAAAGAATAATATTACAGTCAGCATTGGCCCGGATTTATGGATTTTTGAAACAACAGTGGGTGATGCTGGGATTTATATCATAAAAGTAGAAATCACCGATGGTATGCTGAATGATTCTGTTGAATGGTATGTAACTGTTAAACCTGCTTTGCCTCCTTCTGTTGCTGGTGGCGGAGGCGGGGCTGGAGGTTGCGAAGGAATCTGGAATTGTACTGATTGGTTTGATTGTACTAATTTTTCAATGATGTTCTTGAATATGTCTGATATATCATATTCTACTTGGAATGCCCTATGGATTAAAGATTGTTTAAAAAGAAATATTTCTTTGGATGTATGCGGTCTGCAGATTAGGCACTGCAATGAGGTATCTAATTGTGCGAATAGCAGGAATCGGCCAGAGGATTATATGGCCTGTGTTTTGATTCCAGGGCCTTCATGCGAAGATGGCATAAGAAATTGTCATGAGGGTTCTTGTGAAATCCTTATTGATTGTGGTGGACCTTGTTTACCTTGTCCAGCAGAAATTCATCAGAGAGAAGTTCGTGTTGCTGGAAAGTGCCCAGATAAAAGATGTACTCTTGATGAGATATTCACCTGCTGGGCTGATTGTTATTTATTCTGGATAATCACTTTAATATCCTTGATAATGGTTATCTTGTTGATATTTTTGATAAAAAGAAAGCTTTTAAAAAATGAGGAACCAGAAGGGGAGAAAAAATCAATAAAACATAGAAAATTAATATAAAAGATAATATAATAAAAATGATAACTGCAAAAAGAGTATCTTTGGCGCTGTTGATAGTCATGATAATTCTAGCATTTATCCTCACTTGTGTCCAGAATCTTGTTGTTGCAACAAATTCCAGTGTTGGGGGGGATGGGACCTTAACTATTTGGGACACTACTGAAACTGAGACAAGATATACTTACGGAACTTCTCAGGGAAAAACACCAGAGTATTGGAATGTTTCTTTTTATGCTAATTATACTGATGCGTCGAATCAAAGTATTACTGATGGGACATGTGATTTTAGATTTAATGAGAATTTTACAGGATATAATGGGTGGCAAGCAGGGATATATAATGCTCCTTCTGGTCTCTATGTTTTTAATAGAAGTTTCAATTATAAAGGAAATATTTCCTGGCAAGCTAATTGTACAAGTTCGCATGATGATTTTAGTCTGACTGATTTGGCATTAATCACAAATACAAAACCAGAGGTCACTCCCTTGCCTAGTGGATATCTTCCAAACCAGACTTATTCTGAAGATAGTATTTCTTACTATAATTTCAGCAAAAATTGCACAGAGGATGATTATAATGATAGGCCCATTTTGAGTTATAGTATACTTCAGATAAATAGTTCAAATAATAATACTCCTTATTATTGGATAAATATTAATTCAACAACAGGGATGTTGAAAGTGAATGCAAGCCATAATAGTGAAACTGGTTCATTTAATGCTGAGCTGAGATGCGCAGATACAGAAATAGGGGATTCAGGAGTTCTTCCAATTGTGATATATAATGTTAATGATTTTCCAGTGTTTACAAATGTTAATAGTTCTATGAATGTCACGCAGGGAAATACCTTTTATCTTGCATTAGGTGTTTCTGATGAAGAGAATAATACGCCCTTTTATTTTAATATCTCATTTCTTAACTGTACAACTGCGCCCTGGAGTACAAGAAATAGCACGAACTGCACTTTGTTCAGTGTGAATGAAACTCTAGGAATTATTAATTTCAGTTCAACGAAAAATGATGTTGGAAATTATACTATCAACTTCAGTATCAGGGATTCTGGGCAGGATTATGAGCCGTATAATGCAACAAATTATACTCTTGTCACTTTTGAGGTTGTTAATACAAATAGTTATCCTATTTTTAATTATACTTGTAACACTGAAAGAAATACTACTGAAGACTTATACTTTACCTGTATAGTCAATGCGACAGACGAAGATGAGGTTTATAATCTTACTTTCTTGTCAAATTACAGCTGGTTTACATTTAATAATTCTCAACCAACAATTATAGTAAATATCTCAAATTACACTGCTGAAGCTAATATTAGTTTTACTTCAAATGATTCAAGTGTTGGGAATTGGAGCCTCAATCTAAGTGTTATGGACTCTTATGATTCTATGACCAATGAGACAATCTGGTTTTTTGTAAATAACACTGTAGATAGTGTTTCTCTTTTGAGTATAGATGATAAAATAGCATATGCTGGCGCTTTATTTACTCTTTATATAAATGCAACAGATGATGACCTGTGGATTCCTGATAAGAGTCTTTACAATGAGAGTATAAACTTTACAGCAAATACAACAGTATTTAGTCTGACGAAGCTAAGTGACTCTGAGAATACAGCCTATGCTCTGGTTAATTTCACTCCTACAGGTGATGATGCTGGTGTCCATTATATCAGGGTAAATGCCAGCGATGTATCTGGAAATTCAGATTATAAGACCTTTACATTAACAATAGAAAATAATAGCCTTCCTGTCTGGAATGAAAGCACACCAGTGTATCAAAACCTTACTGAGGATGAATTATATACCTTTAATGTGAGCCAGTGGGTTTATGATGCAGATAACGATACAATAACTTTTACTAGTAACTATTCGATAGCTGATTTTCCTAATTTCAATCTGATGTCAAATGGGCTTTTGAACTTTACTCCAAATGATTTTGATGTTGCAGTTCATGCAGTCCTTATCACTGCAACAGATTCTAAGAATTCTTCTTCAAATAAGGTGTTTATTTTTAATGTATCTAATGTGAATGACGCCCCGGTCATTTTAGGCATATCAGATTTAGAGACAAGTGAGGATAATTTGACTGTGTTTTATATCTATGCTTATGATAATGATTTAGTGATAGATGATTCTGTTTATAATGAATCCCTGACATTCAATAAGTATGTGATTAATTTGACTGGAGAAAATAGGACTTTGTTTAGTATAAATGTCTCGAGCCTATCTGGAAATTTAACAACAGCAATTGTTAATTTTACTCCTAACAAGACAGATGTTGGAAATTATAGTATTAATGTAAGTGTTAAAGATATTGCAAATGTTACGGTTTATTCATCATTTAACCTAACAATATTCTCTACAAATCATGCACCGAGAATGACCCTATCAAATTATACTGGTCAAGTTGATATTCTGTTTACAAGATATATAACTGCTGCAGACATGGATAATGATACTATCTCTTTTTCAGACAATTTTTCTTTATTTAATATTACAAAAGTAAATGAAACTTATAATGAATCTGGGTTTTCTATTGCTATGGCTCTGATTAATTTTACACCCACAAGTTCTGATTCAGGAAGCCATTATATCCAGATAAATGCAACAGATGAACATGATTCAGTCAATTCAAGCACATTTAAGTTAGATATTTACGGGCCCCCGACAATAGTAGAGTTTACTTGTATTTATGGGACTCCTCCTTTTAACTTGCCTTTATATGAGAATTCTTCTTCTAATTGTTATATAAATGCTTCTCAAAATGTTAGCGGGTATTTAAATTATAATTTTTACTTTGATGGCATGTCTGTCCAGAATAATAGTGGAACAGGGCAAAAACTATTTATTTACAATGCAAGTTTTTATAGTGAGGGAACACATAATTTAAGTGTTTTTGTTTCTAATCCAGAATATACTATAATGGCTAATATAACAATAACTGTCTTGCATAAGAATGCACCGCCAGTTTTTACTGGACAGATAGATAATATTACTGTTACAGGGACTTCAAGCAGTATTAACTTGTTGAATTATTTTTCAGATTTTGATTACAACAATACAGAATATAATCAATCAATAAGCTTTACATATCAAGAATACAATTATAGTGATTTATCTGAGTTAAATAGTTCGAGTTTGAATTTAAGTGAAACAAATTATACTCTTACAATGACTTCCTCAAGCAGTGTTGTGGAATATCTTAGAATTACAGCTATTGATGTGGATAATTCAAGCTTGAATGTTACTTCAAATTACTTCTTGATAAATCTATCAGCATCATCTCCTATTGTTATCCAGACTACATCTGGTGGTGGTTCATCTGGAGATAAAACAGCTTCTATGGAGATAATTGTTCCAGACCCTTTTACAATGTATGCGATAGGAGAGATAATGGTTCCTATAAAAATAAGAAATAGCGGGCAACTTTCTTTGACAACAATTAGTGCAGGAGCGTCGACTAAACGAGAGAGTATTAGGCTAAGTTTAGATGAAGACAATTTTGCCAGCCTTCAAGTCAATGAAACAAAAGAAATAAAGCTAAATATAACTGCCAATGCTACAGATGTTAGGGATAAGGAGACTTTTGAGATAACTGTCTATGCAGGATCTTTAAGTCCAGCAGTTAATGCATCTGCAAAAATTATTGTCACATTGATAGAAGTGGACCAGGCCATGAGGCAAAAATCACAGGAGATAAATAGTTTTTTAAGGGAGTATATAGAGAATAATCCCGAGTGTTTAGAGTTAAAAGAAATCTTGGACCGGGCTGAAGAAGAGTTTGTCAAGGGAGATTATAATTCTTCTATAATTCTTGCAGAGAGAGCTATACAAGCTTGCAAGAGTGTTATTGAAAGTACTAAAGGAAGAAATGTAAAAATTAAGGGAGCAGATAATATGGTGGTAATTTCGATTATTGTGCTGCTTGGATTGATATTGGTTGCAGCAGCGTTTTCAGTATACTATAGTAAAAGGAGATCTGTAATGAGGGGGAGATAAACTTTATATATTTCAATTTTTTTAGTTAATAAGAGAGAATACCGAAGAAAGAAAAAGAAAAACAATATCAAAAAGAGTCAAAAATGAAAAAAAGAAGAGGTGTTAAGTCGGTGAAGTATTCTGTTATTCTTAACAGAGTCAAGAGAGAGATATCTAAGGTCATAGTTGGACAGGAAAAAGTTATTGGTGGGGTTTTGAGAGCGGTTTTATCTGATGGGCATGTTCTAGTTGAGGGGGTTCCAGGAATAGCTAAGACCCTTTTGATAAGGGCTTTGGGAAAGGCATCTGGCTGTGAAACAAAGAGAATACAATTCACAATTGATTTGCTACCTACTGATATTTTGGGTTTGACAAGTTTCTCAAAAGGAAAAGGTCTTACATTCCTTAAAGGACCAATTTTTGCTAATTTTTTAATTGCTGATGAGATAAACAGGGCTTCTTCAAAGACACAGTCTGCATTGCTTGAAGCTATGCAGGAAAAGATTGTAACTATTTCAAGAACAACCTATAATCTGCCTTTGCCTTTCTTTGTTATGGCTACACAGAATCCGATTGAATCAGCAGGAGTCAATCCATTGCCTGAAGCGCAAGTAGACAGATTTTTGTTCAAATTGAATATGCCCTATCCTTCTGGAGAAGAAGAGCAGAAAATTATGAAAGAGAACTCGACTTTGAAAAAATTTGAGGATTTTCATATCAAGGGGGTTACAAATGCTAAGCAGATTATAGAGATGCAAAAATTTGTCAAGACAATCTATTTATCAAAACAGATTGAAAAATATATAGTCAAGATTGTTGAAGCAACAAGAAAAAAGAATAAAAAGATTACCCTATCTAAGTATGTCTACCTAGGGGCTTCGCCTAGGGCATCTATTGGCATGTTTATTGCTTCAAAAGCACAGGCACTCCTTGAAGGAAAATTCTATGTCACTCCGCATCATGTAAAAACAGTTGCTCATGATGTTTTGAGGCATAGAATTCTCTTGAATTATGAGGGCCAAGCAGAGAATGTCCAAGTTGAAGATATAATAACAGAGATATTATCTAAGATTCCGGTGCCGTGAATTTTATATTATCCGGTGATGTAAGAAAATTTAGTAAGTATTAAGAGATTTTATAAAATGTTTAAGAAAAAAAAGAGGATTATTAAGAAAAATTTAAGAAAGATAAATATTAATCTTACTAGAATAATTAATCAACTTAGTATTAATATAAAAAAAATAGTTCAGTCTAAATTAGTTGGGAGGTATAAGTCTGTTTTTAAGGGCAAGGGCCTTGAGTTCGAGGATTTTAGGGATTATACTCCAGAGGATGATTATTATAGGATTGACTGGAAAGCGAGCCAGAAAGCGAATAAACTTCTTGTTAGGGATTATGTAGAAGAGAGAAGAATTAAGGTTTATTTTATTGTTGATACAAGTGAGTCTATGCTTTTTGGTTCTACAGAGAAGCTTAAACATGAGTATGCTGCAGATGTGGCTGCTTTATTAGGGTATATTGCTCTAAACTCAGGTGATGCATTTGGTTTCGCTTTTTTTAATGAAAAGATAATTAAATTTGTTAAACCAGTTACTGGAAAGAGGCAGTTTTTCATTTTTTTAAAAGAACTTTCTGATTCTAAGAATTACGGAGGTAAGTTTGATATAGAAGGTTCTTTGCAGCATTTATTTAATTTAATTGAAGAAAGGTCTTTGGTTGTAATTCTCTCTGATTTTCTTGGAGTTAAAAGGAATTTTGAGAAAGTTATAAGGCTTTATGGGAAGAAATTTGATACAATAGCAATTATGATAAAAGACCCGAGAGATGAAAAGTTGGAGAATGTCGGGGAAATTGTCCTTCAAGACCCATATAGCAACAGAACTTTATTGATTGATACTAAAGTTCTGAATAAGAAGTATGAAGCATATGCTAAAAGAGAAGAGGAAAGCATAAAAGACATTTTTTCGAAAAATGATATTGATTTTGTCAAGCTTGTCACAAATAAACCTTTCCTTTCATCTTTAATAGCTTTGTTTAAGAGAAGAGGGTCAAGAAAGAATGAATCTGTAGCTTTTTAAATATTTAAAGAACTATGGCTTAAAACTGTGGCACATAAGATATAAATAATTAAATTATGTTAAAAAATAGATAAAAACAAAAAAAGAGAATATAAGAAAAGAGAGGAAAAATGAGGCTTATAATTGAAAATTGGTACTATCTATTGATATTCTTAGTGGCATTGTTTATAGTGGTCTTTGTTCATTTTATCTCCTTGAAATATACTAAAAGAAAGGCGCTCAAATTCGCGAACTTTAATGCTATTGAGAGAGTCTTCGGAACACAGATTATCTCAAAAAATCTTACAACCTTGTATTTGATGGTGGGTGTTGTCTTTTTTATTTTTTTAGCTCTTGCCCAGTTCTCAATAGTTTATACTGGGAATGTAGCAAGCTCTAATTTTGTTTTAGTCGTGGATTCGTCTAGCAGTATGTTAGCAAATGATTTGCTTCCGAATAGGCTGGCTGTTGTCAAGGAGACATCAATGAACTTTATTGATAATCTGAAGGGCCAGGCCCAAATTGGCGTAGTATCTTTTTCAGGAGTCAGTTTTATTGAGCAAACGCTAACAAAAGACAAGGAAAAAGTGAAATCTGCAATATCAAAAATCACTACAAAGGATATTGACGGCACAGACATCAGCGGTTCAATAATCACTGCTGCAAACTTATTAAAGTCTCGGGACATGAACGGGGCCATAATAGTTTTGACAGATGGACAGACAAATATAGGGTCTGTTGAAAATTTTTATGATTATACACAAGATATGTCTATACATCTAGTTGTGGTGGGGACAGATATAGGGGGAATTTTCTTGGAGAATATCACTTCCAAAGCTACTTCAGAGAGCATAAAGTCCATATTAGCGCCAATTAGGGGGAAATACTATAATGTTAGTTCTAGGGACGGTCTAAAAGAAGTTTATGGTGAGATAGTACCAATAAAAAAAGGTGAGAGAACTTTTGACCTGACCCCTATATGTTTGATAATAGCAGTATTTCTTTTGTTGGCTGAATGGATTTTGTTAAATCTTAAATACAGGACACTTCCTTAGATAGATTACCAAAAGAACTTCAAGCACGGAGAGAACAGAGGACAATTTTTCTAGTTTGATGAGACTTGATTTGTTTTTTAGTCTTTTTTGATTATTATGATGATTTTAAGACGAGGTTATATTTATATTTTTCTGTTCAGTTACGTTTTGGCTGATTTCCAAAGCAATTCAAAGTAATCTTGAAATGATTTTGATATCTCCTTATTATCTATAAAAAAAACAATTGGTTGCTCTACTGAAACGAGGATTATAGCAACTTTATTGCCAAAAATCCAAATT
>CAYPSK010000013.1:0-16619 GCA_964413705.1 Candidatus Woesearchaeota archaeon
ATGGTCTAGTTTGGATTCTGTAAAATCTTATCATCTAACTTTCGCATCAAGAAATTTCTTAATAGATTCAATAGCTTGTTCAGGAAATTCAAAACATAAAATCCCTTTATCCTCGAGCCTGCTGAGGATTCCTTGTTCACTTCCTGAAGTCAAGACAATGATTGGTTTTTTATTCAGGCTTGAAGCTTGAGAGATGATATCTGCAACACCCCCTGTAATTAAAGGAGTTTGATACAGCACAACAACCAGAATAAAGTCAATATTTTTATCCTGCAATTGGGCATCTAGTGCAATTTTATATCTTTCATCAGTTGTATCTCCCATTAAGTCAATTGGATTTGTTGGATTTATTGTTGTAGGAAGATTTTTTTTCAAGAAAGCCCTTGAACTAGGATCAATTTCAGCAATTTTCAAATTATTTTTTATTATATTATCTGCGCACACAATCCCTATGCCTCCGCCATTTGTTATTACCCCAATTCTCTTGTCCTTTATACTAAAATTTGAAAATTTCTCAAATAACTCTGCAACACCAAATAAATTCTCTAGCCTATCTACTTGAATAATGCCTATCTGTTCAAATATTCCCTGATATACCCTGGCATCTCCTGCCAAGGACCCTGTATGAGACAGAACCGCCCTGCTTCCTTCTTGGGTCATTCCTCCTTTAAAGACAATAATTGGCTTAATTTTTGAGATTTCTCTAGCAACTTTAAAGAATCTCTCTCCATCTTTAATCTGTTCAACATATAAACATATGACTTTAGTTTCAGGATCATCTTTTAAATACTCTAAAAAATCGCACTCATTTAGGTTCATTGCATTGCCATAACTTATGAACTTAGCAAGACCGTATCTCTTTTGTGAAGCCACATCAAGAATCATGCCGCCAAGAGCTCCTGATTGTGAGATAAATGAAATGCTTCCTTGTCTGGGCCTTTTTAATTTTTGTTTAGATAAAAAAATAGAGTCAAGTTCAGAGTATGAATCAAGAATGCCTAGGCAATTAGGTCCAATGCACCTTATTCCATACTTTTCAAGAACATCATGGAGCTTTTTATCCAGTATATTATTTCCAACTTCTTTGAATCCTGAGCTGATAATTATTACATTCTTAATTTTTTTCTTCCCGCACTCTTCAACAGCTGATGGAACTAGGTTTGCTTTGATTGCGATTATGGCAAGGTCAATACTATCCTCTATTTCAAGAACGCTTTTATAGCACTTAATATGAAAAATTTCAGAGGCATTTGGGTTTACAGGATAAACAGTCTTTCTCTGATATAAATTCCTGAAGATTACATTTCCAACCTTGCCTATTTCATGGCTAGCCCCGATTACAGCTATTTTTTGCGCTTTGAAGAACATGTCAAGAGAGCTTGACATGTTCCCAACTTTTTTTATTTTAACAGATTTTTCTTTCGCAACTTTTATTTTTTTTGTCTTCTTGACCTTTTCTTTGTTTGTTTTCTTTGTTTTAGTTTTTTTCTTTTTCATCGCCATTCCTCCTTAAGCAAGCCGTAAAAATGTGCATCATGAATTTTCCCAGTTGACTTGGCCCTCACGTGTTTTCTAAATAATCCTTCGTGTTTGAAACCTAACTTTTTTATTAAAGCATTTGATGCTTCATTTTCAACATAAGCATAAGCATAAACTCTTCTTAATTTCAATTTCTTAAAAGCAAAATCTAGAACCGCCTTTGATGCTTCAAACATAATTCCTTGTCTATGATGCTTCTCTGCTAACCAGTAGCCAAGTTCAGAAATTCCTTTATACTTGTTAGTATCATGTAATCCTATTCCGCCAATTATTTCTTTTTTAGGTCCTAAAGTTATTGCAAAAGCATACACCTCTTTTCCTTTAGAAATTTTTAGCCACTCTTTTGCATCTTTCATTTTGTATGGATAAGGCACTTCAGATAAGAATTTTGAAACATTCGGATTGCTTATCTCTTTAATAAGAACTTTTTCATCGCCCCTCCTCCATGGCCTTAAAATTAATCTTTTTGTTTTGATTATCATTTTTCAAACACAATCCTGGCATCAACAGCCTTGCCCTCGTGCTCATTTAATATGAAAGGATTAATATCTAACTCAAGAATCTTTTTTCCTTGCACAGATTCAGGAATCTTTGATATTGAGATGCATGCCCTCTTTAGAGAATCAATATTTACTTGTTTTTTCCTAGCGAACAGAATCTCTTTAGCTTTAATATCTTTTATCATACTCTCAAAATCATCTTCATCAATCGGGCACTTCCTAAAACTTATGCTCTTTAAGATCTCAACAAAAACTCCACCTAATCCTAATCCAATGATGTGGCCAAATGTCTTGTCTTTTTTTAGACCAATTATAAGTTCCTGTCCTGCGACATACTCTTCTATCAAGATTCCTTGAGATTTGAATTTTTTTGATATTCCTAATAAAAATTCAAGATGTTTAAAAAATTCGTCAGCATTATATGCTATCTTAACTCCGCCAACGTCTGTTTTATGCAAAACAGAATCTGAGACAATTTTTAACACTATTGGAAATTTAATCTCCCCTAGGGCCTGATTTTTTAGAATTAATTGGGCTTTTTTTATATCAATAAGTCTTCCCTTTGATACAGAGACATACTTAGATAAAAAATTCTTTGCTTTATATTCTGAAAAAATTACTTTATTCAACCCCATTTTTTAAATATTCTTACCCTGTCCACTATAAGATAAATATAAAAAGAAGGACTTTTATACTTTTCTGTTAAAAAGGAGAAAAGTCTAAAAAGTAAAGATTTAGAAGATATGATTAAAATGATAGGTGAAGAAACTAAGGAAATTAAGGTCTTAAAAGAAATCAAAGACATAGAAAACATAAAAGAACTTAACATCTCTGAATCCATCGTTGAGGAAGATAAAGAGAAAAAAGAGGCTAAAAAAGAGCTTGTACAGCAAAAGCTTATATCCACAACAAAAAGCCCAGAAATAGCAGATGTATTAAAGTCTGTATCTTTTGGAACACCTTTAAGAACTGCAATAGAAAAAGTAGCTCACGCTGGCACAGGCGGGTTGATTGTAGTTGGAAATGAAGATATCTTAAAGATTATTCGTGGTGGATTTTCCCTTGATTGCAAATTCACCTCTAACCGGGTTGCAGAACTATCAAAAATGGACGGAGCCATAGTATTAGATTCAAAAATGTCCAGAATCCTTTATTCCTCTGCTTTGATGGTTCCTGATCCTGACATAAAAACAAGCGAGACAGGTTCAAGGCATCAGGCAGCAGAGAGGACAGCTAAACAAACAGGCCAGTTGACCATAGCTGTATCTCAAAGAACAGGTCTGAAGACAATCTACTATGGAAACATAAAGTATCAGTTAAAAGAACTTGAAAATTTATTATCTAGGACAAGATCAACTCTTGAAAATATGAGAAAATACAGGCAGGTTGTTGATGAATTGGTGACTAAGTTGAACTTCTTAGAGATAATGGGTTTCGCAGAAGTATATGATATAACTCTCCTTTTGCAGAGAATTGAGATAATAATAAGGATTGAAAAAGAAATCAGAAGGCACTTGATAGAACTTGGAAAAGAAGCAGGCATGCTTGAAATAGAATTTAAAGAACTAATAAAAGACATTGAGAAAGAATATGTGCTGGTTATAAGGGATTATAAAAAGAAATTTCCAACAAAAAGAATCAGGAAATCTCTCTCAAATTTCTCATATGACTCTTTGCTAGACCCGAGCAATATTGCCATAGCCCTAGGTTATTCTTCATTAGATGAAAAAATCTCTCCAAGGGGCTATCGCTTTTTATCTAAGATAAAATCCCTATCTCCTGCAAAAACTGAGATTTTGATAAAGAAATTCAATCTCAAAGACCTATTTGATATGCCCCTTGATGCCTTCACAGAGCAGTCAGGAATAGATAAAAAAGAGGCTTTTGAAATTCTTGAAGAAATCAAAAAGCTTAAAAACGAACTGATTGCTAAACTATAAATAGCCCCCATATCTATTAAAAAATGTTAACACAAGAACAAATTGAAGATTTTAAAAGACACCTTGAGCAAGCATCAAATCCAGTCTATTTCTTTGATAATGATGTTGATGGCCTAGCTGCCTTTCTGATTATAAGAAAGTTTTATGGCCGGGGCAAAGGCGTGGCAATAAAAAGCTATCCTTCCTTGAATAGGCAGTACATCAGGAAGCTTGATGAATTCAAGCCTGATTTGGTCGTGGTTCTTGATAAGCCCTTGATATCCCAGGAGTTCATTGAAGCTGCCAAGGAAAGAGGAATCCATATTGTCTGGCTTGATCACCATCCAATTCCAGCGAATACAAGAGACGAAGGCATTTCATACTATAACCCTTTAGATAATCAAAGTAGAGATAACAGGCCGACAGCTTACTGGGCCTACAAAATAATAAATAATAGGGCTTATGAATGGATTGCAATGCTCGGATGTATAAGAGATTGGTTTGTTCCTGAATTTGCAGAGAATTTTTCAAAAGAATTTCCCGACCTCTTCCCGTATACCCAGAATTCAGCCAAAGCTCTCTATGAAACTCCGATAGGCAGAATAACAAGGATTTTAGACTTTGCCCTAAAAGATAAGACAAGCTCTATAGTCAAGATGATAAAGATTATGCTTGAAGTCAATACTCCTAATCAGATTAATGAAGAAAATAAAAAACTCTATCCAATCTATAAGAGATACTTCCAGATAAATAAAAAATATAGCCAGCTCATGAAAAAAGCAGAAGAAATAGCAGCAAGAAGTTCAAAACTTTTATTCTTTCAGTACGGCGGAGACCTCTCTCTTTCAAGTGAATTAGCCAACGAGTTATTCTATAAATTTTCAGAGAAAATAGTTGTTGTTACATACATTAAAGGAACAAAAGTCAATTGTTCCTTGCGTGGTTTGATTAATGTTAGGGATTTAGCTCAAAAAGCCCTGCAAGGCATTGAAAGCTCCTGCGGAGGACATGAGAATGCAGTCGGAGCAACATTCCAGCTCCAAGATCTCAGGAATTTCAAAAGAAACCTCTTCAGGCTTCTGAATAGGTTTGAGAGCAAGCCAGTCGTTGTCGGTCCTTAATAGTAACCTTTTTAATATCAAATTCTTCATTTTATATTGAAAGATGGTAAAGCCACATTGCGATAAAGAACATAATTGTAAAGATAATCTCCAGCCAGTCAAGGCCCTAAAAATAACAAAAAACATGTCGGCAAGTTCTTTAGTTTCAGGTATGAAAGCTACAGCCTACAACGCAAGAAGTTTAGGAGAAGCAGGCGAGATATGGCTAGAAGCCTGCAAAGATAAAGGATGCAAGAAATTTTTTGGCTTGGCAGGTGCCCAAGTTCCAGGAGGAATGAAACAGATTGTCATTGACATGATTGAAAATAATATGATTGATGTCTTTGTATCAACAGGCGCAAATCTTACACACGATCTTATTGAGGCCCTTGGTTTTCATCACTATCAAGCTACGCACATAGATGACAAACTTCTTCATCAACAAAAACTTGATAGAATCTACGATGTCCTTATGAAATCAGAGGTCTATCAAACACTTGAGAAATGGTTTGAGAATCATTTTGATGAAATAAATTCTGAGTCTGTTTCAGAATTTCTCGAGAAAATTGGAAAAATTTTGAATAGCACAGAACAAGGAAAAAACTCAGTTCTTGCAGCATGTTACAGAAAAAAAGTTCCTATTTTTTCAGCGCCAATCACAAATTCAGGAATAGGCTTGATGGTTTGGAGTATGATGTTAAGAAAGAAAAAACCAATGATGAATGATTTCAATGACTTAAATAAGATGCTGGACCTTGCATGGATAAATAAGAAGAAAGCTGTTTTCTATGTAAATGCCGGAGAACCTAAAAATTATATTCAGCAGGCAATGCAATTCTCAAGCCCTGCCCAGTATGGGATTCAGATAACAACTGAACCAACTTCTCCCGGAGGTTCATCTGGAGCACCGTTGCGTGAGGGAATTTCCTGGGGCAAAATGTCAGAAAAAGGAAAGTTCATGGATATATTCTGCGATTCAACAATTGTTCTTCCTTTGATATACTCTTATGTCCTAGATAATATCTAAGCGCACAATTGTGAGATAAAGCACATAGATTATAGTCTAAGATTATGACCAATATATCTCAACTTCCATAATCTTTTAAAAGTCAGTTTTCTTTTAACATATGTAAAAAGAGATAAAAATGAACAAACACCTGATATATATCCTTCTCGCAATCGTTATCTTGGTCTTACCAAACATTCCTCTTATTCATGCACAAGAATTTAATTATAGCGAAGGTGTTCAAGAACAACTTACGATGATTAGGATTTCAAATAAAGTATATAGCACTGCTTCTAGACTTGATGCAAATCTGACTTTTTATCCTCTTGATGATTTTAGACAGAGTTCATACTCAGTAACTCCTCCAGGAGCAGAGCCATCTGCCTCTGGGATTATGTTTCATTTTAATCAAAAAGGAGAATTAGAATTTAGCATAGATTCAAATGTTTCAACAACCCTGGTAATTAGTCCCCTTATAGGAAAGGATGTAGAAGAAATCAAATCTCAAGCCAGCGCAAATAAGGATCTTACACAATACCTAAAATCAAGCAGATTCTCTGATTCAGCAAGCCCAATAATAGAAAATAAAGCTCAACAACTAACCCAAGAAACAAATAATTCAGTTGAGATACTATATATTCTTGCAGAATATATAAAAAATTCAATGACTTATGACCTTGATTATAGTGAATTAAAAAAAGCCTCCCAGATTATAGTTGAAAAGCAAGGAGTCTGCGCCCAGTACACTATTTTGTTCATAGCCTTGACAAAATCCCTTGGAATTCCTTCAAGATATGTTTCAGGCATAGCCTACACAAAAAGAACAGAATCATTCCAAGAGCATGCTTGGGCAGAAGTATGGCTTTCAGACCAAGGATGGGTCCCATTTGACGTAACATTCGGAGAGTATGGCTGGCTTGACACAAGCCACATTGCGCTGAAAAAAAGCATTGATGCTGGGGATTCCTCAATAAAATATAGTTATATTGGGGGTTATATTCAACCAGAAGAAATATCAATCAATGCTTCAGTTTTAGGATATCAATTAGGCAATAGCTTTTCAAATATCACTCTAGATCTTGAGCTATATAAAGAAAAAGTTTCACAAGGCTCATATGTCCCTTTGAAAGTTAGGATAAAAAATAATAACCCTTACTATCTATTTCTTCCGATAAGAGTTTCAATAGCTCCGGAAGTACATGGGAAATTTCAGAAAATTATTCTTCTTGAACCAAGTTCTGAGAAAGAGACTTTTTTTATGCTCTATGTCCCTGAAAATGAAAAATGTCGCAACGGGTGCGTCGCAAATATTGAAGTTAAGGATTCTTTTAATGATAGTGCATCAACAAGTTTAATTTTTTCAGACTTCTACGAGGAAATTTCACTTGATAAAGCAACATCTATAGTTAATGGAAGTGATGAAGATTTTGGAGATTTTGATTTTTATTGCATCCCTGAATTATATAACAAAGAAGATGCTTCAAAAAAGATTCTTTGCCGGATAAACTCTTCAAAATCAAAAAAGATAATTCTCTGTTATAAAGAAAGATGTTTTGAGACATACTCTGAAAAAGATAAAGAGATAATTGAGTTGATTGATATACCCAAAAATGAAACTCGCGCATGTGTAACATTAAATGATTCAACCATAATGCTGAGTTCTTGTGTAGATTTCAATAAAAATGAAAATGATTCAATAAAGAATGCACTCGATAAATTTATTAGGTGGCTAAAAAGTCTTTTTGATTTCTAAACTGTTCCTAGGCGATACATAAGCTTTAAAAATCCCCCTTTTCTATTCATTTTATGGCACTAAGAAAAGGACACTGTTCGACAACAGTTAAAAGAGCAAATACTAGAAAGAGCAAAGTCAGGAGCAAGAGCTATGTCAAAACAATTCCCCCAAATAAGCTCGCAAAATATATGATGGGCGATGTTCCTGGATTTTATTCTGGAAAATACAAATTCATAGTTTCCTTGATACAGGAAGATGCAATTCAATTGAGAGATAATTCTCTTGAAGCAGCAAGGCAGCTTCTTCATAGACATCTTGAAAATAAAGTCAAGGGAAACTATTTCATGCTTCTAAGGGCGTATCCTCATCACATTGTCAGAGAGCACAAGATGTTGACAGGAGCAGGAGCAGATAGGATGTCATCTGGAATGGCACACTCCTTCGGAGTTCCAACCGGAGTTTCTGCTCAGATAAAAGAGAACGGCAGAGTCATCTCAATATTCTGCAATAAAGACCAAGTTCCCATTGTTAGAGGGATAATGCACATGGCGCGAACCAAGCTTCCTGGCAAGAAGCATGTTATAATTGAAGAGATAAAGTAATTCTCAAGAATTCTTAAGCAAAACATTTTTTAACCCCTTTTATCTATAAGATATATAAAAAAGAGAGCAGAAATTTCAAAACGAGAGATAATAAATAAAAGGAAAATAAAGATTTTGGTGTTCTTCAGAACACGACGTTTCAAAATCTAATTACTTTTGACACATAACTCAAAAATGCCAGAAGAATTCAGTTCAATTGATGTAGATGAGATAGATGATGAAGAAGACAAAGAAACTAGTAGTAAGGAATCTCCAGTAAAACAAGAAACTCATTTAGAAAAATCTTCAGATTCTCAAGATTCTCAAACTCACAAGAATGTAATGTGGTTAAGAGAAATAAGCAAAGAAGACACGCCACTTGTCGGCGGTAAAGGAGCAAATCTTGGCGAGATGTTCAATGCAGATTTTCAGGTTCCAGATGCTTTTGTTTTGACCTCCTCTGCTTTCCGCGAATTTCTAAATATCACTAATTTAAAGCAAGAGATTCTGGATATTATTAAGAGTATAAAATTTGAAGACACGCAAGATTTAGAAGAAAAAGCAAAAAAAATTCGCGAGAAAATAATAAATTCTGAGATGCCCCCAGAATTTGAACGCGAGATTCTTAGAGGTTATGAGAAACTAAGCTCTAGAAATTTAAATGAGCACATGATTCGTGTCAAAGACTCTTGTTTTGTTGCAGTTAGAAGTTCAGCAACAGCTGAAGATTTAGAAGAAACAAGTTTCGCAGGCCAGAATGAGACCTTTGTTAATATGAAAGGCAATGAGCAAGTCATAGAAGCAATAAAAAAATGCTGGGCCTCTCTTTATACCGCACGTTCAATCTACTATAGGAATAAAAATAATATTAAAGAAGATAGCATTCTTATAGCTGTTATAATCCAGAAAATGGTCAATTCTGAAAAATCAGGGGTTATGTTCACAACAAATCCCCTAACCAACGATCCTAACCAGCTAGTTATAGAGGCGGTTTTTGGTCTAGGTGATGGAATAGTTTCAGGAGCAATTGAACCAGATCATTTTTTGATTGATAAGAAAACAGAGCAAGTATTGGAAAAAAGAATTGGAAAGAAGAAAATTGCTATAACTAGGGATAGTTCTGGTAAGACAATAAAACAACAGCTGCATGATGCATTCATGGACAAGGAAGTCCTCTATATTCATGAACTAAAAGAACTGATAAGGGTTGCTAAAAAATTAGAAGAACACTATCACTTTCCCCAAGACATAGAATATGCATTTGAATCTGGAAATCTTTATATTGTCCAGACAAGGCCAATTTCAACCCTGAATAAGAAACAGGAAAATAAAGAAGTTCATGGCAGAGTTCTTCTTGAAGGTCTAGCAGCTTCTAGAGGCATGGCTGCAGGAAAAGTAAAGTTGGTTTTAGATTTGAATGAACTCTATAAAGTTCAGCCAGGAGATGTTCTAGTTACAAGAATGACAAATCCAGATATGGTTGTGTCAATGCAAAAAGCAACAGCTATTGTGACAGATGAAGGGGGCTCAACATGTCATGCAGCCATAGTTTCACGAGAATTAGGAATTCCTTGTGTTGTTGGAACAAAAAATGCAACCCAGATTCTAAAAGATAATGGCCGGATAACAGTTGATGGAACAACTGGAAAAGTCTATGCAGGAGATTTAATAACCCGAGAAAAAAATCTTGGCATAAAACCAGAAGAAAATAAAATAGAAGAAACAAAAGCGCATGATATTAACTTGAGCGCGCAAAATACTCAAAATAAACAACATATCTCTTCTTCAAAACCAGATATTGCAAAAATGTTTTCCTTGCCCAATAAGGCGCAACAATCCCAACAACCCCAAAAAGGAATTATGGTCAAAGTAAACTGCGACTTGCCGAAAGTTGCAGAAAGAGCAGCAGCAACAGGCGCAGATGGTGTTGGTCTAGCTCGAATTGAATTTATCATTGCTGAAGGTGGAAAGCATCCAGCATATTATCTAAAAAATAATCAACTTGACCAGTATTCTGAGCTTCTTGCAGAGAATCTAGAACATATCGCAAAAGCATTTAAAGGAAAACCAGTCTGGGTCAGAACTTCAGATATCAGGACAGATGAATATACGCATCTTCAAGGAGCAGATGAAGAGCCAAAAGAATCAAATCCAATGCTTGGCTGGCATGGTATAAGAAGAAGCCTAGATCAGCCAGATATTTTGCAGGCAGAATTCAAGGCCATTAAAATCCTTCACGATAAAGGCTACAAAAATGTTGGAATAATGATTCCTTTTGTTATAAACACAGAAGAAGTAAAGCAAGCAAAAGAAATTTGCAGACTTGCTGGCTTAGAGCCTCGCAAGGATGTTGAATTCGGAGTGATGATTGAAACACCAGGATCATGCATGATTATAGAAGACCTATGTAATGAAGGCATTGATTTCATAAGCTTTGGCACAAATGATCTTACACAGTTAACTCTGGGCCTTGATAGGAACAATGAGACCATAGCAAAGCTCTATCATGAAAAACATGCAGGAGTTTTAAGATTATTAGAGATGGTCATAACAGTCTGTAAGATGTATAATGTAAAATCCTCTATCTGCGGGCAAGCAGGCTCTGACCCTGAAATGGCAAAATTCCTTGCGAAAAAAGGGATTTCAAGCATTTCAGCGAATATAGATGCTGTTCAAGAAATAAGAGAATCTATAAAATAGTGGGGAGATAGTTTTAAACAAAGCGCATGAATTTATTTAAAATTATATGTAGTATTTTAATTAATTAAAAGATGAAAGAAAAAGAGGCTCTTGAAAAAGGAATAGACCTTGAAAAATTAAAAGAAGAGCAGAAAAAACTCTCTAAATTAATCTCTTTAAAAGATTCATTTGATTTCTCAGTGTGTCAGAGGTTTGGGGGAATTATCTGCGAGACCATAGGAAAGGAACTGGTCGCAACTGTCGTAGTTTTAGATGAAAAAGGTGAAGTAGTAGATAAAAAATTCTCAATACAGAAACCGAGATTTCCATATATTCCTAGTTTTCGAGCTTATAGGGAGCTTCCGGCCATAATTGATGCATTGAAGAAAGTTGAAGAAGATCCAGATGTTATCTTTATTTTAGGACAAGGGATTGCTCATCCGCAAGGCCTAGGAATAGCAAGTCATCTTGGCATTTCAATAAGCAAGCCAGTCATCGGTATAGCAAAGACAATAATCTGTGGAGAAGAGAAAGGTGATGAAACAATCCTGAATAAAAAAGTTGTGGCAAAGAAGATTATAACAAAAGAGAAAGCAAATCCAATTTATGTTTCCCCTGGACATGACATCAGTATGAAATCTTCATTAGCCTTGACAATCAAGTCAATTCACGAGCCCCATAAGCTCCCTGAACCTTTGGTTCAGGCTCGCAAGTTTCTAAAAGAAGTTAGAGAAGAAATGATGCCAAAGGCATCATCTTAAGAATAATAAACAGAATACTAATCAGGGCAGATGATGTCTGCACAATTTCTAAATAAGGAACACTAGGATTTTATATTTTTACTTATAAATATTATAATCTTGATGTTATGAACTTCTTTATTCTGCTTTGAAGTTCCAAACATCAATATACTGCCAGAGTCTTTTTGGAGTTAAATCCTTTATTCTTTCATGGACATCCACAAACTTAAAAGACTTGACCATTCTCACTTCATTGACTTTTCTAACATAGATTAAAGAGAATAAAATCCTCAAAACACCTGAAACTATGAAAAGGACCAAGAATACCGAAATTCCGAAGAAAACATTGATACTTGCTAAAAATCCAGCAATAGTTGCTCCAAGGAAAGTCCCAATACTAGAAATAAAGTTAAAGTATGAGGTACATAGGGCCATTCTCTGTCTTGTTATAGTATCATAGATGAAGTTACTCTGGGTCAGCCTATAACCTGCAAATATCATTCCAGAGTAAAGTTCAACCAAAATCAAGAAAGGGACAAGCCCCTGGGAGCCACGGAATAAAAAATATGAAGCAAACCAGCCAAGTGGAACAAGCGGCGTTAAAATTGCAGTAATTTTCATTGTTTTTATGTTTCCATAACGATCTGCAAATTTGCCCCATAAAGGCACAAATAAGAGATTTCCAACAATAGAACTTATTATTACAATAGTAAATGTTGCATAATTGAATCCTAAGTCATTTAGCATATAAACTGCAAAAAATGGGGAAGCCACATTAATTGCAAAATCCATCAGGGCAGAGGCAATTACAAACCTTCCAAAATTATTATGCCTCATTTTTTTAATGAATTGCAGCAAACTAAAATGATACTCTTTCTCAATCCTCAATTCGGGTTCATATTTTTTTCTCAATAATTGTGAAGATATCAGTCTAGCAAAGAAACAAACTCCGAATAAGATAAAAAATCCAATAAAGACCTTGCTTCCAGCGAATCTGTCTAAAATAAAACCCCCTGCAAGCATGGATATCAGGGCTACGAACCCAGTTATCTTATTTCTTGTTCCAAAATACTTTCCGCTTTTATCAGGATCAACTAAGTCTTTCATCCAAGAAGCCCATATCGGCGCATAGAACGAACCAAGAGTAAGTAAAATAGTATATATGACTATTAAAAAAGTTACAGAAACAGAGGAATCAATTTTAAGAATAAAAAATAAGGCCCCTGACAGGATAACAAGAATCCAGAAGAAAGATTGGATAAGTGTCGCCCAGATCATTAATTTCTTCCTCGAGAATCTTTCCATTGCCCATGAAGAAAAAATTTGAGAAAAATTTCCAACTAAATTTGGAATAGCAGTCAATAAACCGATTTGAGAGTTATTTGCTCCAAGAGCAAGGGCAAAAGGGCTGATATATCTCGAGCCGGCGCCATCTGTGACAGCATTAAAAGAACCCTCGACAATGCTTATCCTCCTTGATTTCTTCCTCTCGCTCTCAAAATCCTCTTTCATCTCTTTCTTTATTTCTTGAATTCTGTGTTCAGCTTCTTTCCTCTGAATTCTTACCCTCTCTCTTAGAAAATCTAGATTATATTTTGGGTTATTCTGTTTATCACTATTTCCAACTTCTGTTTTATTTTTATCCTCTTCAGTCATTCTTGCCTCTTTTTTCTTTGCTTTTTCTAGGATTTCAGTTTTACTTTTAAATTTATAGAAATCTTGCTTATAAATTTATCTAGACCTTAAAATTACACCGGCACCGAGATTTAATTTCCAATATATCCGCCCCTCTGCAGGTCCCAGAGATTTTTATATACTCCTTTCTGCCTGATAAGTTCAAAGTGTTTTCCTTTCTGGACAATCTTTCCTTTTTCAATGACAATTATCTCATCAGCATTCATAATTGTAGAGAGTCTATGCGCGATGATTATTGTTGTTCTTCCTTCCATCAATTTTTGCAAATCTTTTTGAATTTCATGTTCTGTTTGCGAATCAAGTGAAGATGTAGCTTCATCAAGAACAAGGACCTTTTTATTTGTTAATATGGCCCTTGCTATAGAAACTCTTTGTTTCTCTCCCCCAGAAAGTTTTACTCCCCTCTCTCCAACAATTGTATTCTCTTTATCAGGAAAGCTTTTTATTATTTCATCAAGTTGTGCAAATCTAATAGCTTCTAAAACCTCTGCTATTGTAGCGTTTGGTTTTGAAAAAGCAATATTATTATAGATTGTATCATCAAACAAGACACACTCTTGGGGAACAATCGCCATCTCCTCTCTTAGAGATTCTTGCTTAAATTCTCGAATATCTTTATCATCAATAAAGATTGCACCCTCATTTACATCATAGAACCGATACAAAAGCTTTACAAGTGTTGTTTTGCCGCATCCAGAATGACCAACTAAAGCAATTTTTTTGTTTTTTGGGATATTTAAGCTGAAATTCCTAAAAAGTGTTCTTGAGCCATACTTGAAAGTAATGTTCTTAAATTCTATATTTCCCTTCTTTATATTTAAATTTACAGCATCTTTCTTGTCTTTGACTTCTTGTTCAATCTTTCCATATCTAAATAAAGCATCAAAATCAGCTATTGATAAATAATAACCCCTTATTCCCCAACCAAATCCCATTAAGGTTCCAAGGGCACTTGCATAAGCAGTATAGATAAAAACCAAAGTGCCGATTGTCATATTTCCTTGAAGCAGACCAAGTATTGGGAATAATATTATAAAGAAAGTACCTAGACCGAGGATAATCTCTTGTACAGAATCAAGCCATCTGAAATAGTGCCAGTGTCTTAAAAAGAATTTTTTTGTTTTCTCACTTATATCTTGGTATCGGCCCTGTATTTTATTCTCTTTTCCAAAATACTTTATTGAGTCTATGTTTATTAAAAAATCACTTATGTTTGCTTTTTCAAAATCCTCTGCTTCATTTACCTGGATATTTGCTGTTTTTTGCAAAATCTGTACAAAATAAGTATATGCCATGAAAGCAACAGCTGTCAAAAAGACAATAAGTGCAGATCCCCAATCAAAATATAGTATTGATATCGAGACAACAACTAAGTTGAAAAACAAGGGCACGAAGCTGAACAGCACAGAGTCAGTCATCCTTTCCATTGAGCCAGCGCCTCTCAAGAGCTTGGATATTAATGAGCCTGTTTTATGGCTTGTATGGAATGAATGAGACAGACCTATGATATGATTAAAAAATCTTCTCTTCAAATCAGCTATAAGCTTAGATTCTAGAATATTGATTAGATGTATTCTGAGCCACTTCATAAAGGATCTAAAAATAACAATCGAGAGGAATACGACCGCGACTGTTATTAATATCTTAGAATATGCTTCTTTTGCAAGAGTTCCTGCTAAAAAATCAGTTCCTTTATCAATCACTATCTTGAACAAGAACTTATCCATAAGAAAAGCTGCTTCAATTACAAGCAATACAAGCATGATTATTATAATCAATGGCCAGTATTTTTTCAAAAAACCCAGGTAGATTCTAAGATTGTACTTGAAATTTACTTCCCACTTGCTTTTTTTATTGACATCTCCCCTTTGGTCAGTGCCTAGGCTATCTCTGTCTTCATTTTTTTCATTCTTATTTTTTTTCTTGTTTGCCATCTTTTCATTAGGGGTTTATGAAGGGGTCGTAACCCCTTATGTCGAGAGTATCGACTAATATGCACTTTCTTCAAAGAAATTATGACTTATAAATATTTTTATGTAGAATTAAATGAAATGCGCCCGCCGAACATGAAACTTCTTGTAATTAGGCGGGGTAATTTAGAATTATTAAACTTTTTTTCTTTGGTTTTTTACGGCTTCTTTTAATTTATCTAAAAATTCTTGATTTGCATCAGGTTCATCTCTAATGCGCATATTACCCGACGGATCATAATGAACCACTTTTCTTTCTCCTCTAACTGCGTGAGGGAGTGGTGCTCCTTGATTGCATTCCTGTAAAACTTCTTCAATCCCTGGTTCTTTTCTTCTTGGAACTATGGATTTCAATTTACGAAAAAACCCGCAAGCAGCATTGTATAAACTAATTCCAATATGTGGATTTTTTTCCTTTCTGGTTTTGTGAGGAACTGATGGCTCTGGGCTAGATAATTGTTTGGAATTATACCTTTGTGGAGTTACTTCATGCACTGGTGAAGGTGCTGTTGGATATATTTGTAAAGCTGATAGATTTTTTGGGCTATATTGGGATGGAGATTCTGTGCTATCTAAAAGTAGTGAAGGTAGATCTTTTGTATTAGACCAAAGGTTAGTCGGATTTCCATTCTCATCTTTTGTATTCCCTATATTCTTTTTAATATTATAATCATATACTGCTCCAGAAAAAAGCCCGTATAATTCTCTTTTAACAGGTGTTGCTCTGTTCCTCCTGTTTTTTTCACAATTGTACTTACCTGGAACATTGTAATTAATAGCGGGGTTTTTACCTCTCTTTATTCCATAACGTTGCACATCTTGAGTGCAATCAAAAATTTTATTTTGATTATGATTTATTGCTAAAGTTATTGCCGAGTCTCTTTCTTCTTTCCATTTTTCATGGTTAAATATTTTTGAAAACAAATTCTTTAGTGTCATTTTAATCAATTTCTAAAAGAAATCTTTCTTTTTAAACATTTCTATAGTAACTACTTTACAGAGACAAAGAAAATGAAATGCGCCAGCCGAAAATCCCATGTTCTTGGCATTATCAAGAGATTTTTTTATTGTGTCTCTCATCCATGCCAGAAAGGTAAGCGTCTCGGACGGCGCATGAAACCTATTTGGCATCTGCCAGAGATTTTTAGCTGGTTA
>CAYPSK010000014.1:0-16131 GCA_964413705.1 Candidatus Woesearchaeota archaeon
TTTAAACGTAGATATTATCTTTAATTTATGAAAAAAGAGTGCAGAGGAAGTAGAGAGATGACTTTAAGAAAGAATTTTAGTTTGATTTTTGGAGCAATGTTCTTAGTCTTTGTATTTTTGATTATGTATTCTCCTTTGATTCATGCTGTTGAATCAGAAGATGTTGCAATTCCCCAGGTTTATGACTGGCTCATTAATAAGACAAAGAGATGGAACAGTTTAGGAACAAATGAAAGTGCTTTTTCCTTATTAGCCTTGAAATGCAATGATACTTTTGTCAAACAAGGAAATAAGTCTCTTTATAATTTAAGTTATTATAATTCAACACAAAAAATAAGATGTTGGACTAATGTAGGGCAGGCAAATAAAAATAATTGTAGAATAATGGATAGTGCCTTGGCTAAACTTGCTTTGAATGAGATTTATGAGAATACAACTTATGTTGATAACTGGCTCTTATCAAATAAGAGGGTCTTTACAAAGGATATCTATTGGTATCTGCAGATTGATGCTGAAAGAGGAAAAGAAGTTAGCTGTGAAGTCATGTATCAGGATTCTATGCAGAATTTAACAGTATTTGCGAATAAAACAGTAAAAAAGAATTCTGGAACAGGAGAGTGCATCGAGGGAGTCTATAAAAATTATTGGTTTAAAATAAAAAATACAGAAGCATGCTATGATAATATTTATTCTATAAAGTGTTTTGGAAATGAGAGTGATTCAGGAAGTGTGACTGCAACACTTTTGTATAATAATAATTCTAATGATCAGAGAGTATATTTTTCAGTTTCTAGTGAGATTTTTTCAGGAGCAATAGGATATGTGAATGTTCTTGGAGACAAAATAGTTGCTCCGGGAGTCATGGAAATGAATATTCCAAGCTATTGTTTAGGAACAGGGAGGGAATCAGGAACTTGTGATTATGAAGGAACTGCTTGGGCTACTTTTGTGTGGCAGATGGAAGGAAAACAAGAGTATATGAATCTGTTTATTCCATATCTTGTTGTTTACTCAAGTCAAACAGAGAATCAAAAATACTTTCCAGAGAGTTTTTTAAGTAAAATCATTGGTGGAGAGTATAGTAAAAAGTTAATTAAAGATCAGCGAAGAATAGTGAAGCCTCAGACAAGACCAGTAGAATACTACAGCTTTTGGTTGAAGGAACCAATGTTATACGGGAGATTTTATGATACGCCTAAAGCTGCACTGGCTCTTGGAGATTCAACTCCAAATATCGATGAAATTAGAGATTATCTTCTGAATAAATTATCAAAAGACCATAGCTGGAAAAATGATTTTGATTCATCGCCTCCTGCTTTTAAGGACACCATAAGAGATACTGCATTTATACTCTGGGTTTTCTGGCAGAGTTACTGCCCTGGGGCTGGAGGAACTCAGGGAGCAGAGTGTGAGCAGCAGGGATTTTATTATGCGTGCCAGGATTATTGTTTTGATTATCAGAATGTGTGGGCTAATTTTAATTGCCCGTCTGGATTAATATGCTGTCAGAATAAAACCTCAAATCCAGATGCTTGTGTTGATCTTGGAGGAATATGTACTGCAGGAATTTCTTGTCCAACAGGTTCTGGAGAATTAACTGAGATTAGGTCGTGTCCTGGAAATCAGCCTTTGTGTTGTAAGGATTATGTTAGAAGCCAGTGTAGTGATTTTAATAGAAGAGTTTGTGATGAATATCTAGGAGAGCACTGTCAGAATAATGAGACTGTAGAAACAACTGATGGGCTGTGTTGTTTATCTTCATGTGTTATAGATGATGGTCAGTCAAGTTGTTATAGTCAGAATGGATATATTTGTTTAGCTGATGAGATATGCTGGAGTTCTGCTCTTGGATATGAAGTTCCTTTTATAGCTGCTCTAGAAAATACCTGTTGTCAGTATCCTTCTGAATGTATCAAAGATGAAGTTTGTTCATATATTGGAAAAGATTGCAATTCAGTAGAACAGGGATATGGTTCTGAGTATGCGTGTATAGGCGGATATGGGCTAGGCCCTGGAGAGACAATTAGGACAAAAGATGTTGCAGAGTGCTGCTTAGATGATTGTAAAAGAGGTTGTGATATTGATAAAATATGTGGAGAAAATGAAGTATGCTCGGGCAATCAGTGGGCGCAGGATAGTGTTGAGGAGAATTGCTGTTTAAGTAGGTGTAGTGCTTCTAGCGGAGGAGGTTGGTGGTGGTGGATTATAATAATTATTTTGGTAATAGTCGCAGCAATTCTTGTTTACTTTTTTGTTATCAAGAAAAAAGGTAAGAAAGAAGAATTAGATGAGTTTGGCTTCCCAAAAAAGAAAGGGGGTCCAGGAGAGGGAGATGAATTCTCTGACTTTGAGAGTGCTATGAAATCTGAGACTATGCCAAGTCCAAGCAAAAAACAAGGAATTTTTGGAAAAAAAGTTTCTCCAATGCCTCTTTTTAAGCCATCTGGTAAAGGTCAGAATAACGCAGTTCCGAGGCCAACAATTCAGAACCTTAAAAATAAGCCAGCAGATGAATACAAGGTTCCAGCTAATCTTTTTTCTGCAAGAGTCATTCCAAGGCAGATGCCCAAAAGCAATTTAAAAGGAAGAGCAAAGCCGCATATTGAGAAAACTGTTACTAAGACAATTACTAAGACAACAATCAAGCCAAGCAGAAAAACAAAAGATGAAGATGATTTTGAGGAAGTTCTTGGAAAACTAAAGAAGATAAGTAAAAAATAGATAGTGTTTAATACTGATAATAGTAATAATGCACTTTGTGATACGACCATAACTCTTATCTTACAAATTAAGATAAGATTTATTAATAGTGTTTTTCTTTAATATAGTAGGAAAAAGAAAGAGAAAATGAGGTATTACATAAATGAATAATAAATTTTTTACAGTATTTATTGCAGGATTAATTATTTTTATCTTTGGGCTTGTGATGAGTCAGGCGTGTTTGACTCTAAGCACATATAAAACAGAGTTTTTGCCAAAGGATACAATGCAACTTGAGATTGGTGCCGAATATGGGCATAGCCTTGTTAAAGACATTTATTCGAGTGATTTGTTTTTATATAAAGATGGCCAGTTGATTAATGCAGATTATTACTTGGTTAAAGTATCAAGTGAAAAGTTTTTTGCCTGGTTTAATGTTCCGAATGAAGGAGATTATATCTTGAAAGTCAAGGCCCAGTGTGATACTGGTTTTACATACACGCCAATTGAATTTAAGGTAAATCGGCCAAAGAGTGTTTATTATGACTCTTTGACAGATAGAGTTGATGGAAAGTGGTCAAGCTTTAAGGTAGATGAAGTTGCACTTGCTAGTGCAGCCCTCTCATACAATTCTAGGCTTTTTCAAGATGCTTTAGAAAATTATTTTTCAAGAAAAGATTCTTGTTTAAATACAAATTGTTCTACGAAAAGTGCAGCTCTTGCATTAATATCATTCAGAGATTTTTCAACAAGAAGCCAGTTAAAAAATTTAATAAACTCTTATCAAAATAATCTACAGGGACAGTGGTTTTTGGAGTATGAATCAAAGATAAGCCAAGATTGCAACTTAAGTATAGAGAACACAACAAGGATTCTGAATATTGTCCCTGATAAAAATATTATCAGCATAGACCTTTCTGGATACAGCAACATGTCGAAGGTATTGATTGTTGATGGTTGCAATCTAAGCTCTAGAAAAATCGTGTTCAGATATGGGGGCGTGTTCAAGAATTTTACAATAAGCAATAATTTTGAGATGCCAAATCTTGCTTGTTTTGGAAATAATACTAAAAATGCATGTGATCCTGAAAGTACAGCTTATGCATTGTTTTCGTTGTATGTATCGGGTTTTGATATAAATGATAAGGATAAAGCAGTTTCATGGCTTTCAAATAATGCTGATTCTGCTGATCAGGTAGCTATTGTCTATTTGTTTACAAGAGATCCTAATAAATTAAATCAAGTCCTTGCTAGTCAAACCTATTATGGGGCGTGGCAGAAAACAGGCACAAATGATGTGCAAGCTAGTGTAACTATCTATTATATTTTGAATAAAGTTGAAAATAAAACCCAAATAGTTATGGAGGCAATTGATAAAGCAAAAGAGTATCTTGACCAGAGCTTAAGCACTTCAAGCATAGCTGATGAGTCTTATACATTATTTTTTGTTTTTCCAAATCTTGAGCCATTGATGAGTATCTGGCCTGGAATAGTCAAGACTAAATCTAGCAGTAGTTTTAGCGTGATAATGCAGAATACTGGGCCCGAGGATATAGAAGTAAGTGCGAGCATCATGAATTCAAGCATGATGCTTGAAATTCAAAAGGGAAGTTCTAAGAAATTGGGAATAAATGTTCCAAACATAAAAACTCCTGATGGTAGAATAATAACAGAGATTTTGACTCTGCAGTATTCAGATAAAATATTGAATTCAATGACTAGAACATATAGCCTCCCTGTTTTGATAACAACTATTAAGGGAGAGGAGAGTAATTTTACTTTCATAATAAATCAATCTCTGATAAATGAAAACCAGACAAACGAACTCATAAATGAGAGTATGAATAGCACAAGCAAGCTCAGCGAGTCCACTATCAAAGAAAATTTCTATTTTTCAGAGCCTAACATCACCAGAACAATCTATTCTCTTGAAATATTCTCTATAAATGTCAATCTTATGAATAAATTTCCAAATCAGATAGAAGGGATAACTATACAGAAATCTGCTGGATTGAGTGATTTGGAGATTAATCCTGCTGTAATTGATATTATTGATTCAAATGACAGCAAGACCGTAACTATTTATGTTGATCCAAGCAAGATAAGTTCTATAAGCAAAAAATTAGATGGAAGATTAGAGGTTTCTGGGGAGTATAATGGAACAGACATAAACACTATGCTTTATATGAAATTTGTCCTGGATGTAACTTCTCTGAAAAAATGTAAAGAGTTAAAAGGAACTATCTGCATCGGAAACGAGACTTGCAGAGGCAATAATCAGACTTCTGCATCAGATGGTTCATGCTGTTTAAGTTCATGTGATACTGTCTTGAATACAAACACAAGTTCAAAAAATATAACTGTTGCAATAGTAATTATTGTTGTTATACTGCTGGCTCTTGTAGGGGTCTTATTTTTCTTGAAGAAGAGACCGAGAAAAGATATGAAAGAGTTTATGGATAGTGTCTCAAATGAGATGAATCCTTATGATGAGATAAGTGAACCGCAGACAAGAGATTTCAAAGAAGAATTTGGGAGCAGAAAAGGAAAAGAGGGCCCTGATTTTGGAGACATAGATAAGATGGATGATTTCAAAGACGTGAAGTAATTCTTAAAACAAGACTACAGGAGTACAATGTGTCTTGTTATAGGTAAGATAATCTATAATAGGGTATAATTTTATTGCGGCGCTGTATTTAGTGATAATGCACTTTGTTTAAGAAGAGGGACTTTTTTCTTTATCATTAGAATGTTGTTTGTTTTCTTCTTTCTTTTCCTGGGCCTCTTTGGTGTCTCTTAATTTAGTATCAAACTCTTCAAGTTTTTTTCTCAGGAAATTTCTTTCAAACTGGAGTTTTTTTAATTCTATATCATTCCTATGCAAATTGTTTGCGAGCTCGTTCATCACTAAGTTAAGGTCAGCATATTTTACTTTGATTTCTTGTGGTTCTATGATTTCGATGCTTGAGGGCATGTAATCAAAGATTATGTTCATGAATCTTTTTAGATTCTCTATTAGAATTGTGACTTCTGCAAAAGTAGAGAATAATGTTTCTTCATATACTTCTGGAGGATGTTGTTCTCTCTTTATCACAATTGCATTTTTCTCTTTTTCAAGGACATCCAACAGATTTTTTAAAGCTTCTTCAACATAGTCTGCTGGCTTGCCTATGACTTCAAAAATAAAATTAGCTTGAATCCAGCCCTGGGAGAGTTTCTCTTTGATATTTATATCTGCTGATATTTCTCTTGGTTTCTCTTGATTAGGAATATCTTGTTTCTTTTCTTCTTTTTCTGTTGTTTGTTCTTTATCTTCTTTTTTCTTTTTTCCGAATAACATAATTTTTTAGATTATCTAGGTTTTTAAATTTAATTTAAGTCTAGAATATAACTCCTTTGTGTGTATAATAATATAATTTCGTGCGCTTTATCTAGTATTAGTGTGCTTCTTTTTTGATATAGACTTACCTTTTGATGATAAAGTAGATAATTAGGGCTGCGATGATAATTAACATTATGTAAGGAAGAATGTCTAGAAAAGAGAGGCTTGATGATTTTAGAGTTTTCTGAGATATTGGTGTTGGTGATGTTGCTGAGCCTGTTAGGGGAGTGTTTTGATATGTTGTGGGGACATTTGTATCTGTTGTTTCTACTTCCGTGTTTGTTTCATTATCTTTTTCAAAGCAAGATTCTATGTCAATTGACTGGGTATCTCGTTCATCTAAGCCATAGACAACTATCTTGTATGTGCCTGATTCATCAAGGCATTTTAGAGTGAGTTTTATTTCATTACGATATGTATCATATTTATCATCAATATGGATTGTTTTTTTATCAGATACGCGATTGTTATTGCTGTCTTGAACATAGGCATAGACTGCATATTTGCCTGTATTTCCTCGATAAACCTTTATATCCAGGGTTATTTTTTCTCCGAATCTTGCTTGGTCAGGATAGTCTTTTATTTCTATGCTTGATTCTTGTTCTTCGTCATAATCATCATTTTCTGAGTTATCTGGTGGATTTTCTTCTTCTTGCAGGCAATTATTAATTAAACTAGGAGTTGGTTGAGCACAAGATATGAATGTTCCATTGACTATTCTTGACCATGAATTGTTGTATATGTCTTTAGAATATGAAAAGTAATCAATTGTTTCATTTTGAGGATTATAGAGGGTTATTAAATCTCCTGTATTTGTCAGGCCTATTGCAAGTTCGAGTACTTTTTCTGAAGAGACATCCCAGTATTCAAGGAACTTAGTTTTATTCTTTGTGATGACAAGATAATCCTGGATTGTTGTGTTTAAAGTTAGGTTTTTTGATTCTCCTGTATTTATTGAGTAGTTTGTCAAGTCTTGACTTGTATCGGAGTATAACTCAAGCCACTCTGTACAGTCAAAACAGTTATCAAAGGGATTTGGCATGACTTCATTTATATAAACAGAATATGCATTAGGGATAGTCAAGACTAATGAAAAAATCAGAATTAATATAAAGAGTATCACCTCTTTTTTCATATTAATTAAGGGGTCTCGATTTTTTAAAGATTATTGTTTTTGAATTATCGCCTTTTACTGCCATACACCTGGAACAGAATTTTTGCAGAACTTACACTTTCCTCGTTTTAGATTGTTTTCAATTATGAAGACAGATTTTCTTTTTATGATTGGTTTGTTGCAGTTCGGACAGTAAGTTGTTGAGCCTTCTTCATCTGAAATGTTTCCAGTGTAGACAAACTTAAGACCTTGTTGTTTTGCGATTATCCTTGCTTTTATGAGAAATTCTGGAGGGGTTGGTTGAACATTTGTTAGTTTATAGCAAGGATAGAATGCTGAAAAGTGCAAGGGAACATCTTGGCCAAGGTTTTCTTTTATCCAAGCAATTGTTTTTTTCAGTTCTTCTATGTTATCATTGTATCCTGGAACAATCAGGTTTGTTAATTCAAGCCAGACTCCTTTTTCTTTGAGGAGCTTTATTGTCTCTAGAACAGGTTCTATTTTAGCATCGCATATTTTTTCATAAAACAATGCATTTCCTTTTAAGTCTATATTTGCAGCTTTGATATAAGGAACAAGTTTTTTTAGCGGCATTGGATTTATGTAGCCGTTTGAAACTATGTTGCACTTTATTTTTGCTCTTTTGGCTAGTTTTGCGATTTCAGTTATATACTCGTATGAAATAAGGGGTTCACTGTATGTAAAGGAAATTGAACGGCAATCAGATTTTAATGCTTCTTTTATTACTTCTTCTGCTTCTACATTTAGTGAAGGAATTTCTTCAGGAGATTTTTGAGACATCTCCCAATTTTGGCAATGCAGACATCTAAAATTACAACCCGCCATACCAATAGAAAAGGCTTTTGAACCCGGCAAGAAATGATAAAATGGTTTCTTTTCTATAGGGTCAATATTAATTGCTACTGGTTTTTCATAAGATAGAGAATAAAGAATTCCATTAATATTTTTTCTAACTCGGCATTTACCAACTTCATTTTCTTTTAATACACAAAAATGTGGGCAAAGTTTGCACTGAATGATTTTTTCTTTTAATTTCTTATAAAACAATGTTTCTTTCATTTTGATTAGGCCCCTTTGGTCTTATAAACTCATTTACTTCCTGTTTAATGGAACTTTTAAGATTAACAACTTGATTTGAAATTTCTGACCACCTTTTGTTAATTGAAGAATTAGCAATTTTTAATTTATCAATTTTTTCTTTATGTTTAATTGGTATTCTATTCATCAAAGATAATACTTCTTTATTTGTGTCTAAAGTGACTGCCCATAAATCTTTTCCACGATAATAATTATTTGTTGTTTTTTGGCCTTGTTTGAAAAATTGGTTTAATTTAGCATCAAATCTGTCTTTTCCCAATCTTCTTTTGATTATTTCAAGTAATTTTTTATTGCAGTTATAGACCAATAGCCTTAGTCCAACATAGCTATGATTGTTATAGACATATAAACACCCTTCACAATCGAAGAAACCAGCTAAAAAATTATAGAAATATTCATTATCCATATCTAAATCTTTTGTTAACATAAATTCAAATGAATTGTTTAATAAAACATAAACTTTCCATTCATATCTTCCAGTTATTTTGTTATATTTACTATACTTCTTAGGTGTCCCGTACTTTTCAAAAACAGAAAAGAACAAATCCATCATCGTAGGATGGGTAGTGGTTAATTCTGCTAATATTTGCCTATAATGTTTTCTTGCATGAATGTCTCCATTAACCAACCCCAAAATATATGCTTTCTCTTTAGGATCTCCAGAAAAATTCAATTTCTGGTATTTAAATCTTCTAGATGGCTTAATATTCTCCTCTTTTAACCATCTATAAAAAGTTGTTAATCCAACATCTAAGCTTTTTCTAATCCCCTCTATTCCTAAATTGTTATTAAGATATAACCTTTCTATTTCTTTTTTATTTGGTTTCTTTAACTCTCTTTTTCTGCTAGCTCTTCTTTTGATATTCCAAGAAACCATATTTTTTCTAATTAAACCAGCAGAAACACCAATTTCTTTTGCTGTCTTTTTCAAAGATAATTTCTTATCCCAATACATAGCTTTGATTTTTTCTTTATAATTTTCAAGTTTTATCTTTCTCATTTTCTAGTTCCTTTTCCATAAATTTTTCTACTTGTTTTGAAATGATAATCCCTTTCTTTTCACAACATCCTTTATAATTTTTAAGAATTTTTTTATTTACAGATAGCGTTAATTTAATATTCCCCTTTTTCATACGTATACGAACGTACAGAACTATTTAAATCTTTCGTTTTCTTGAAGTGTCTTGTAGAATAAGGCCTCTTTTAGTTCCATGAAAATGAAAGTTGTAATGATATTATAAAGGTTGTGGAACTATGGAAAATAATGCAAAGTATCTTCTAAAATTGAATCTCTAAATGTAGAATTTGCTTTTGGCGGATAATAATTAGCGAGTCTTTCATAATTAGATGTTTCATGCTTGGCTGCAAAATAAAGGGCAGTAAGCACAATAGCCGATCCTGCTACAATAAGAGAATTTCTAATGGAATTTTTGATTTTTCTTGAACGCAATTTTTGGGCATATTCGCGTGTTGGGCTGTATCCTAGATTAATTTTTTCAAATGCTTCCATTAATCCCAAAAAAGATATTTCTTGCACACCAGATCCTGGCACTTTGCTGAGCTTTTCGGTTAATTCCTGCCTTTTTCTTGATTCTGTTCTGAATTCTTCATCTTTTTTCTCATTCATTTCGTTCCTCCCCCAATAATTTTTCTAATTCTTCATCTGTTGCTAATGGTTCAAGATGTGCTTTTTTTTCGATGCCCCTCATACGCCTATGGGCTACAGAACGGAGTGCTTGCATTTTTGGATTATCTTTATATTCCAAGGTTTGTTCCCAAGCTGTAAAATAACAATATCTTGAGTTTGTTGCTAGATGCCTATACCAGCCTAGAATCAAATCTAAAATGCCCGGGTATATTATATCTCCCTCACGAATAGAACTTTCTACTGAACTAATTGCTAACCTTTTTTCAACTTCAGGAAGGTTGTTTGTCATTTTATTTCTCTCCAGTAACATAAAAATCTCGTTTTTCCTTATTTAATCTATGTTGTTATTTAATGACAACATTTTTAAGCCTGTGAAAGTTAAATAATCAGACTGAAAATTTTTGAAAATGATGAAAGAAACTTTAATTGAATTTGGTTTGACTGATAAAGAAGCTGAAATATACTTGAAATTGCTAGAAGAAAAAAGTTGCACTGCTTCTAGATTATCTAAATTAAGCAAGATGAATAGAACCACAGCTTATCTTGAGTTAGGAAATTTAATGAAAAAAGGACTTGTAAGTTATATTATCAAAGATTCTAAAAGATATTATCAAGCAGCTTCTCCTAGCAAGTTTATTGAAATATTAAACACTAAAAAAGCTAAGATAACCAAAATCTTGCCTGATTTGAAAAATTTACATAAAGCTATTGAACCATTCAGATTTGAAGTTTTTGAGGGCAAAGAAGGAATTAAAACATTTTATCAGGATATTTTAAATAGGGCTGGAGAAGTTTTAGCTTTTGGAGTTACTGGAAATGCATTTGAGATTTTAAAATATGATTTTCCTCATTTTGTTAAGAAATATGAAAAAGCAGGATTAAATGCAAGATATTTAGCAAATGAATCTGCTAGAAAATTATTAAAACCATTACCTAAATCAAAGGTCAAGATAAAATATCTTTCTAAAGAATATTTTTCTGAAATAACTACAATTATTTATAATGGAAAGATAGCAATTCAGTCTCTTGTTCCAGACAATCTTTTTGTGATTGTGATCTCGGACAAGAAACTTTATATAGGATATAAAAATTATTTCGAATTTATGTGGAAAATGACTTAGTGTGTTTTTATTCAAGTTGATTAAGGGCATCAAGTGCCCATTCTTTTATTTCTGGAATTAAGGAGGTGTCTTTTTCAAGGTTTTCTCTAGAAAACCATCTCAGGGGTTTTCCTTCATCATCTATCTCAAAACAAGCTGGACTTCCTTGTTTTATTATTCCGAGGTAAGCCAGATTGATATGTTTATGATCTGGTTTTAGATGGTCTAGATGGATATTGAGGGGCTGAGGGAGATTTGTTGTTGATATTTTGTTTTTAGAATTTTGAGAAACTAATTCTATGTCTAGGTTAGATTCTTCTTTTGCTTCTCTTATTACAGATTCACAGGGAAGTTCGTTTTTTTCAATATGCCCTCCAATTGGCACCCAATTATTGACTTTTTTGTTCCAGGTCAGCAGAACTTTTCCTTGATGAACAACAAAAACAGTTGATATGAACTCGCGTGTAATTCCTTTATCTGTTTCCATGGTTTTTTAGAGAGATATATTATATAAGTTTTTCTAAAATAAAAGAAGGATAAAAAGAGAACAAAAGCTTTTTATAGCCAATTTTTTTAGGTAGAGAATGGCACGAACAAGGATAAAATTAGCAAGCATAAATATTGAAAAGCTTAATAGTATAGTCGGGGCCATAAAAGATATTTCTACAAGGAACGGCGTCATAATCAAAGGACCTGTTCCATTGCCAACTAAAAAATTGAAAGTAACTACTAGAAAGAGCCCATGCGGAGATGGCAAGGCGACCTTTGATAGATATGAGATGAGAATACATAAGAGGGTAATAGATATGCCTTCTGATGAGCGAGTTCTTCATAGTGTCATGAGGCTTCCGATTCCAAAAGAAGTCAATGTTGAGATAGAGATGATAGAATAGGCAAGTGCTTTTTATTCTTTTTGTATGTCTTAAGAATAAGGATACCTAGGCACAAAACATATCTTGTGAAAATGCACACTTTAATTTAGTATAAGCGCGCTTTTGTTAAATCCTTTAGTAAGAAATAGAATCACTTTTTCTTCTTCTTTCCCTGATTTTCCTTAGATTTTAGATAGGCCTTGATTTTTCTTACCTTAGAATCCTTGCTTTTTTTACTTGGCCTTCTACTGTGCTTCTTCTTATGAATTCTGGCTTTTACCTTCTTCTTTTTGACTTTTACATGCTTATGCTTAACAGTGTGCTTAACTTTCTTCTTCTGTTTTATTTTTTTCTTTGCCATTTTCTCCTCTTTTTTATATGTAAACCTTTTTGAGCATAGGAGCCGGAATCTGGGCTCGGTGGGAAAAGTTCCTTAAGCAATTACCGTTGTCAAGTTTAACCTTAACGATTTGCTTTAAAGGTTATCTTTCTCGCTCCATTCATAAGCTTAACAAGCGCAGATGTCATATGGTGAGTTATAAGCCCAGTCACCATAATATTAGTCGAACACTTGACAGAGGCTACAATGGTGGCATCCTTTCCAGGACAACCGAAAAGCCTTTCCAGCTCATTTTTACAGAGACATTTGGGTATAAAAGTTTATATCTTAATTTTTAAGTGGTGATTAAACAATAATTGATAATTAATTAGAATTAAGGATAAATTATCAATTGCTTTGAAACTCCGTTGACATACTTATATGCTAAGTTGATTTTTATTACAGTGGGGTAGGTTTTTTGTCCGACTATTTTTGTGCATGTTACTTTTCTTCCTACTATGGCAAGTCCTGAATTTTCTGCCTCACCACCATTTGGATTTTGAAGCGTGCATTTTAAATCCTCTTGACCAGGGTCAACATAGACTTCAACCTGGTTCTTCTTTTGTTCTTCTCTTATCCTGTCGCTTGACAGTGTTCCAAAGTATTTATCGCAGTCAAAGTTTGGATAGTATACTTGGCCGATTCCTTTGTTCTCTATCAAGAATGAAACATATAATCTATTTCCTTGGGTTTGTTCTGTTATGCTTGTTATCTGGATTGGAGCGTTTGTATTTGAGCCAGTTGTTATTTTTTCTCCTGAGAGAGTGCACATCCCATCAACTTGTCCTATGCAGATTGTAGATTGTGTCGATGTTGCATAAGGATAGCAGGCATCTGCCCTAAATGTGAAGTTAAAAGGATTATTTATTATAAGTGTAGATTCAGCTGATTCTGCAAATTTTATTGTTTCAAAACCACCCTCTTGCTGTGCTGTTCTTTCTGATAATTGGGCCTGGTTCTGCATAATTGGATTAAAATTTTTGATATTATTTCCCATGCCACTCAGATAAAATTTTGCAGTTCCGGCATCTACTGGTTGAGAGCCTGTATTGTCTGCCCGGACATAAATCTGGAAAGTAGTTCCTGTATTTATATTGATTGGGGGAGCATTGTTTACAAATGAAAGTGTTAGAGCAGATGTATTAAATGTTGTAGTATCTGTTTTTTGATCGCATCCTTGTTGGGTAGCTCCTAGGACAAGGAGGGAAAGGATGGCTAGTGTCAAAAAGACTAATGTATAATTCTTTTTCATTTGCAAATTACCTCGTTTTCTTTAATATAATGGAATTTCGTATTTTTAAATTTATTGTTATTATGATATATCAATAAATTTAAAATTAGCCTATGTTCAATCAACCCTTTGTGCTTATTGAAAAAGCATAATTTCTTTCTAATACTACATTGTAGATATAGGTTATAATAAGGTCATAGTCTTGTCTTTGGGCGCTTTGATATAAAACAGTTGAGCATTTTATTGTTCTTGAATCTTTTATTTCAAGGATATTTCCGATTTGTTGGTTGTTTGTTGCTCTGCAATCCAGCTGTTTTCCAGTAAGTTTTGCGTTGAAATATGTCTTGTTTTCATTTGCTTCTGAATAGTCTTGCAGATAAATTTTTGTTGCTGTATTTTTCTGAATGTTTAGGTCTAAGTTTACTTTATATGAATCACCTTGGGCATAGACTGATTTTGATAGACTTGTATAAATTTGTGAAGGTTCTTGTATTAATGAAGATTGTGATTGGTCTGGAACAGATACGGCTGCTGTTGCTTCAGTTTTCTCAGGGTATTTTATAGTTACTATGAGATACCCGGGGAATGCTTGGTTCATCTTAGGAAAATTAGAGTATGCATATTGATTATTTTGTGGAAAGTAAACTTCTTTTGTTCCTGGAACGATTTCTTCTTGTGTTGATGAACCAAGAAGACTAGTGGATTTTTTTTGAGTTTTTTCAGCTGCTTGCAGAGAAACTTGCTGGCACTCGCCCTGGCCAGTTATTCCTCCGTATTGATCTAAAATAGTATCTTTGATGCAGAGTTCTATCTGCCTTTCTTTCATATCATAGTTCTCTACTTTTATACCTATGTAGAAAGTTTCTCCGGGTTGCAATGATTTTCCAGATGTTAGGGTGTCGACTCTTGATATCAAAGAAAAATCAACTCCTGTTTTTCCTGCATTGCTCTGAGTTCCTGTTCCAAGCATGGAGCATCCTTCTTGGCCCATTCCAACAAACAGAACAGCTATCAACAAGAGGGATATAAAAACAATTTCTAGGTTCTTTTTCATTTTTTATTATCTTAGTGCAATATAATTTAATATATGACCTGTATTTATATTTTATTCTCCTGGTTGTTTTGTTATAACATGTGAGAATGTTGAAGTAACTGTGTAGTCTGATTCTATTTCAATAGGGGAGAGTTCAGCATTTATTGCAGCTTTCTTCACATACATTGCGCAGGGCATTGTATATTTTTTATCAACTGAATCATACTGGGCATTTTGTTTTAACCAGGTTTCATCAATTGGGGTTCCATCAATACTTCTCAGCTCAAGTTCTGTGCTGCTTACAGCTTCAAAGTTTCTACATTCTATATTGAGGTTCTCTGGAACAATTATTCTGATAAGTTCTATGTTCTTAAGTTTGGTTTCTTCATTTCTTTGTTTAATTGAGAGCTGGAAGTTATATGTTTTTTTCTCATCATAGGGCATATCATCTGATGAAGAGAGAGTTATCTGCCAGGGAACATTAAATTTGAGTTCTGTTTTTACTTTTCTTGGGCCTGGAAAAGAGTATTTTTGTCCGAGATAAATTGGCCAGGTCCCTTGGAGTCTGACTGGCCTTTCGAGAACAAGGAATACTTTTTGATCAAGGCAAACATTCCTGTTCTGGCACTCTGGAACACTGCTCGAGCATCTTAATGATGAAGAGAGTGTTTCAGAAGACATGGGGAAGACAAATTCAACTCCCTGGAAATAAGTTGCAGCGTTTTTGATTGTGATTTCCCTGCTTTTGTCTATTTTTGTACCAAGGTAGCATTTTGGAACAAGATGAAGTTCGTATTTTTCAGGATTTTTTACAGAAATTTCTGCAATAATATTTATTTCATCATTTTTTATTTGATATTCTGAGAACCTAACTCCTACTGAAAGCACTTCCTGCACTGATTGGACATTTGCATCGCTCCAGTCAATAAGAAAAGGACATTTTGGATCTGCATAGAAACAGTATTTGAATTTTGAGAGTTCATTCCATCCGTCGCTAAGGGTATTAGTTACAGGCTCTAGGCCAAGTTTCCAGTATTCTATAGCTACTGAACCGCCTGCTGGCAGGATAAGGAGATTAATAAGGATACCGGCAACTATTCCCACTAATATTCCCGTAAGAATTCCTGCGCCTTTTTCTCCCAGTGCAGTCACTGAAGCCATTCTAATTACATTAAAAAGAGCTAGGCATAGGGCGCCTACTGCTGCACCGGTCAGTGCCATGACAAGTGTTGCAAGCAAGCCATTAAAACCTAAATTAATTATTGTAAATATACTTAATAAGATTCCAGCTATTCCCCCAAAAATCGCCCCTGCTATTGCACCACCTTTTATTGCCTGAGCATATTCTTGGCCAGTTGGTCCTCTACCACCTGGTTTGATTAAAAATCCACCAAGTGCTCCAACAAAGGCGCCGATACCAATAATTATAATGCTGCTAGCTATTGCCATTTTCCTCTTTTATCTTAATATAAAGAAGTTTTTTGATATATAAAAGTTGCGATTAATCCTTGATTTTGTTTTCTTTTATTTTGGCCCGTGTTTTCAGTAGATTT
>CAYPSK010000015.1:0-15262 GCA_964413705.1 Candidatus Woesearchaeota archaeon
AGTTTATTTATAAAAAATCCCAGAAATATGCCAGAAAGATGGTATGCGCCAGCCGGGATTCGAACCCGGATAGTAAGCTTTTTCTTTTGTGAAAGGAAGGTGACTTGTTAGGAAACCTTGGTTTCATACGATTGGGAAGCTTAAGTCCTAGCCATTAGACAACTAGCGCTCACTTTTAATTGTATGGTGCAGTTGATAAATCTTTATAAGTTAATTAGATTTGTAAAATAAATACAAACAATATATTTTGCTGGTCTTTTAGGAGTGGAGGGGTTTGTTCCAGAAGAGATGCAGAGGTATCTACGAGTTAAAGAGGGGGATTGTTTAAAAAGGAAAGATACTATTGCAGTTGCTGAAGAGGGTACATTAGACAATATTCCCGCTTCTCTTGTGAGAATCTTTTCTCTAAATCAAGGAAGAACATTTAGAGTAGTGGCGCCTTATGATTGTACTGTCCAAAAAATAGATCTAACAAACGGATCTATTACAATAGAAGAGTTAGTATAAATATTTATACCCTAAAAAACCATGGTTTTTGGGGCGCAGAAAAATTTTATTTTTCTAGCGAATATGGATCTTAATAAATCAATGGCTAAGAAAATGAAAGAATTAAAATACTCTTCTATTGAAGATACAGAAGCAGGACAACGACCAGTGATGTTTGGAGAAATTGGATATATGTTTGATTTTTATCTGCTTGGGCCTTTTTCAGGTCAAGCCACGCCTATTCCAGTAAGAGACGATTCTCCAAAACCCATTTTAGTCAGAGCTCAAAAGTATCTAAGATCTATGAAGCATTCAGAAGGAATAGGGACGAAGCTTCGAGGATATTCTTTTGCTCCTTCAAATATTGCTTATAGGATTCTTCATCAAGCACAATATTCTGGAAAGCCACAATTAACCGAAATAGTAGAAGAACTACAAGAAACAGACAGAAATTCAATGATTTGCACAAGCTCAATATTAGTAGAGCATGTTGGAAATCCTCGCGGGGGTTATCCAAAACTATGTAAAAGATATAGGGCCTGGATTAAAGAGTTACTTAATAAAGGAAAATTAACTGAAGATTCAGCACTTCTTATTCACTTTGCTTATATAAATCCTGCTGGAGAAGTATCATCTCATCTTGATAAAATATATCCCCTAAGGAAAATGCCAAGAATTGCAAGAAGTACAGGCTCTTCAACTTGGATTTACACCTTAAATAAAACAGACCAAGATGGAAGACCAAATCCAAATGGCGAAGCAGAAGTAGACTCTTTTCTTTCTCACATAATTGGTTTTCCAGTTGAAGTTCTTCCAAGAATCTCAGAAAGAAATGGCCTTACTTTAGGAAGATGCAATGTTTTAGAAAACGGCTCTTCTTCTCTAAAAAGTGTTTTACTGACTATTCCAAGAAGAAAAGATGAGTTTCCGTCAATAATTTTAAGTTCAGTAGACTACTATGCTCCTGTTGGACTTTTAATCAAACCAGATATTTCTGGTGTAAGAGCAAGAAATTTGCTTTGGTCTCGTAGAGATAAAGGCGCTAGAAGACAGTCTATTCCAAGATAGCAACCTTTTTAATTCTCTATGAAAAACCGCAATAGAGTATATTAACCATTCTCAAATTAGGACACACCTTTAAAAGTCCTTTTACCCTGTTAAATTATGAGCAAAAAAATAAGCCTCCCTTCCTTCATCCTCAAGGATTTATATCTCCATAAAGAATGGTCAACTTATAAAATTGCTAAGAAATTTAATTGCAACCCCACCGTTATTCAAAATAGATTGAAAGAATATAAGGTAAAACTAAGAAATCCTAAACAAAAAGTGGCAATCTCCAAAGAAAAACTTTATGATTTATATATAATCAAAAAATTTTCTACTCAGAAAATATCCAAGCTTCTTGGAGTTGGTTCATGCACTATTTATTACAAATTAAAGACCTTGAATATCCCTTTAAGGAAGAAAAATATAATTTGTGTAAGCAAGGGAAAATTAGAAGAATTATATTTAAAGAAAAACCTCTCTTGTTCTGAGATTGCTAAAAAATTCAATTGTGATCCAGTTACAATTTTTAACAAATTAAAAAAATTTAAAATAAAAACAAAAAATCTTTCTTTAGCTAATACCCTCTATCCCAAGAAAAAATTCGCAGGCCGCAATGAACTAAAAGCCTACATGATCGGTTTTCGTCTCGGGGATTTAAATGTTAAGGCGATAGACAAAGATTCTACTGTAATGGTAAAATCAAGTACAACTAAGAAAGAGCAATATAATTTAATTAAGGAGGTCTTTGGAGGATATGGTCATTTTAAGGTTAGTTATAAGCCAGGTTTTTACAGTATCTGGTGTAATTTGGATAGTTCTTTTTCTTTTTTAGTCCCAAAAGAGGACAAAATAGAAAACTGGATTTTGGAGGATAATAAATATTTCTTTGCTTTTCTAGCAGGATATGCGGATGCAGAAGCGAATATCGGCGTTTCTCAAGGAAGAGCAAGATTCAGAATAAGGTCCTATGATAAAAATATTCTTTTTCAGGCATATAATAAATTAAATATCTTGGGCATAAATACTAAATTTTATATTGCAAGTAAGAAAGGGTTTCATCATAAAAGAAAATATAACCAAGATTGTTGGGGTATTTTTGTGAATAGCAAAGAAAGTTTGTTAAAACTATTTGGACTTCTTAAACCATACATCAAACACAAAAAAAGATTTAATGACTTGATTTCCGCAGAAAAGAACATATTGCAAAGGAATAAAAAGCATAAAGTCGAGAGTAATGATATGGTCAATAAAAAAATTTTTTACGTAACCACCCCTATATATTACACAAATGCAGATGTGCATCTTGGCGGAGCCTATACTACTATAGCCGCGGATGTACTGGCAAGATGGAATAGACTTCAAGGAAAAGAAGTTTTCTTTTTAACAGGAACGGATGAGCATGGCCAAAAAGTTCAAGAAACAGCAGAAAAAGAAGGGCTTAAACCGAAGGAATTTGTCGATAAAATCGTTAAAAATTATAAAGAGGCCTTCAAAATGCTTAATATTTCCAACGATAATTTCATAAGAACTACAGACAAAGAACATGAAGAAGAGGTAAAAAAAGTTTTGCAATACCTATATGACAAAAAATTTATTTATAAGGGTTTTTATGAATCATACTATTGCGTTGGTTGTGAACAATATTTAACTCAGTCTGATTTAGTTGATGGAAAATGCTCTCTGCATAATAGGGAACCAGAATTAAGAAAGGAAGAGGCATATTTATTCAAACTCTCTTCTTTTCAAAAGCAACTTCATGATTTGATTAAATCCGGAAAGTATGAAATTCTTCCAGAAATAAGAAGAAAAGAAATCTTAACTTTTATAGAATCTGGTTTGCAGGATATTTCTATTTCAAGGTTAAAAGAAAAAGTCAGTTGGGGAATAGAACTGCCTTTTGATAAAAAGCATACTTGTTTTGTCTGGGTTGACGCATTTTGGAACTATATTACCGGCTTACAAGAAAAAAGAGTTTTTGATAAATTCTGGCCAGCAGATGTTCAGCTAATGGCAAAAGATATTATCAGGGTTCATGCCACAATCTGGCCTGCTTTGCTTCTTGCCACGAAAAATAAACTTCCGAAAACTCTTTTTGTTCATGGTTATTTTACCGTAAATGGTCAAAAGATGAGTAAGAGTTTAGGCAATGTCCTTTCTCCAATCGACTTAGTTAATAAATATGGTCCAGACAGCGTAAGATACTTCTTAATGAGAAACATTTCTTTTGGCCAGGATGGAGACATATCTGAAAAAGCATTGATTGCAAGACATAATAATGAACTGGCAAATAAACTTGGAAATTTGGTTAGAAGAGCCACTGGATTGATTGAGGATAAAGTTGACATTGATGTAGATGCATCAAACATTGTAAGAGAGGTCATTGAATCAATTGAAAGATTTGAATTTGATAAGGCACTAAGTTCAATTTTTGCTTTTGTAGATATACTAAATCAATTTGTGCAGGAAAAGAAAATTTGGGAAACTCGAGATAAAAAAGATCTTTATGAACTTGTTACGGGAATAAGGGTAGTTACAGTTCTTCTTTGGCCATTCATCCCGAACACTTCAGAAAAAATTGCGAAAATCTTCAATTTCAATATCTCTCTTGAAGATTTAAAAAAACCATTAAAAGGTATCAAGATAAAGAAAGCAGAGGTTTTATTCAAGAAGATTGATGTTGATTTGAAGAAAGAAAGTGAATTGAAAACCAAAAATAAACATTTACATACATCTAGAGCAAATAAACCAAGTTTTTCTAAAGAAAAACTTAATAAATCTGAAATTCCAGGAATAATTACCATGGCAAATGTACAATTCAATGAATGGCAGAAGCTTGATTTAAGAGTCGGCAAGATATTGAAGGCAGAAGACATTGAAGAAGCTGATAAGCTCTATAAATTGACAATTGATATAGGAAAAGAAAAGAGAGTTGTCTGTGCAGGCTTAAAACAATACTACACAAAAGAGCAGTTAAAAGGAAAAAATTGTGTTCTTTTCATCAACTTAGAATCAAGAACCATAAAAGGCATAGAAAGCAAGGGCATGATACTTGCAGCTGTCTCAGACAACCATAAAAAAGTCACGTTAATCCAGCCAGATAAAGACATCGAGCTAGGTTCAAGAGTTTCTTAATCTAATAAAGAAAAAAATTCTGGGCCTTTTATACCATAGACCTGTTTTGGTGTTAATCCATTTTGACTTACGCCTGCTTTTAAGTCTGCCCCTAATGTCTCATAATCAGCTAGGGGCCCAACACGAAGTAATACTGCGCGATTTCTTGCACTTTCTATTTTATTACCTAAAAATACAGGGGGGACTCGACGCTCTTTGTATATTTCAACCCTCTCAAGGTTAGTAGAGCCATTATATGCCAAAGATCTTGATTGAACAACAATTTGCCTAGGTTTAGCAACCACGCCATAACCTAGATTGACTCTTTTTCCATCAAAACAAGATTCCTCTGCTTCACCAACATCAAAATCCAGAACAGAAGGATTTTTCCATACCATAAGTTTTTTTGGGTTATCTGTCAAAGAAAAACACTCTCCTGTTCTTAACATTCTTACAAAATATTCTTCAAACGGTTCTAACCATCCACAAAACCCAAGACCTAAAGTTCTTGCAAGTAGTACTTTTTTGTGCAACCACCCACTAGGAATATTTTTCACGTCTAAACCAAGAACTAATAAATCTAATCTTTTGCTATCAATAGCATCATAATCCAGTTCTGCATTTATTCTTCCAGATATTACTAGATTGTAACCTTCCCATATTATCATCTCGTCTGTCATTTTAATCTTTAAAGACAACAAGACTATTTATAAATCTTTCTTTTTGTCACTACTAAAGAATAATGCTTTTAGTAATTAAAGAAATAAATCCGCGCTTTAGACATCTTTTTGTAAAACTCCAAATCAGATTTTTTCTTTCTAGATTCTATGAGTGCTTTTCCCAATCCTTCCCAGATTAAAAACCAGCTAGGCACTTCTAAAATACTAAGAAATGCAATAAATATACTATTTTCAACCTTAAGAAATCCAGAGACTACAACCACATTGATTATAATCCCCAAAAAAACCCAGAGAAGACCTTCTCTCCTCATTTTTTTGATTTCATCTTCTTTTTCTTTGTGGTGTTTAATAAAATGGGCTTTTAATCTTTTTTTAATAGAAATTTCTTGGTTTAAATCTCTTTTGTTCTTGGGCATTAAAAGCCTTAGCTCAAATTCTTCATTTTCTTTCTCTCTTACAGCTCGTTTACATTCAACAAGAAAATCATCTGAAACAGCTCTTTCAGAATAAGCCCTCGGATCAAAATCAGAGAAAATGTCATCATATCTGTCTAAAATAAGGCTGACGTTCCCCTCTCTCAAATGAACAGCATCGTCTTCCCTTACGCCAATTTGTTTTATAATTCCATTTACATCATCATCCTCTTTTTCTATCATCTTTTGAATTAGAATTTATAATTTATAAGGTTATCGTTAAAAATAGCAGAAGAATGGGCCTGCTAGGAATTGAACCTAGGATCTACACCGTTCTCGTGTTTTGGGGTGACTTGTTAGGGGCCACGCCCATACGATGTGAGGGTGTCGTCTTAACCACTGGACCACAAGCCCATAAAATAATTAATATATCTCGCTTAAAATAGTTTTGTTTCTACTCTTTCCTTACAATAACCTGCTCAAAAAAAGGCTTTGCAATTTCTGAGAATTCATTTAGAATATTTTCAGAAGTTTTGGGAAACTTCTCAAGATCTTTGTCATAGACTTTGTCAGGCCTGAACTCTTGAATAGCTAGTTTTTTATTTGCGCCAACTGATTTTAAATATTCAGAAATCTTGATGATATCCTCTTTATTGATTCCCGGGGCGATAGTTATTCTGAATTCGTAATTTGGAAATTTCTTGACAATGTTTATTGACTTTTTTATATTTTCAATACTAATTTTATCAGAGTTCTTCAGAACTTTTGAGTAATCATCAAACCAAGCTTTTATATCCATGGCCAAAAAATCAACAATTTTCTTATCCAAAAGCTCTTGCAGCATCTCAGGATTGCTGCCATTAGTATCTACCTTGATAAGTAAGCCGAGATTATAGATCTTTTTTAGAAATTCAGGCAACTCTGGATTTATTGTTGGTTCTCCTCCTGTAACAGAAACACCATCTAAGAATCCCACATTTGCTTCAAGATAATCGAGAATCTCTTTTTCTTCATAAGTTTTAAGTTCTTTGGCTTTTAAAGCATCAAGAAGCTCAGGATTATGGCAGAAGTTGCATAGAAAATTGCACCCAAATAAAAATATAACACTAGAGGCTTTGCCAGGATAATCAATCATGCTCAATTTTTGAAAACCTTTGATTAACATTTTATAATTAGTCAAGTTGAAGTTAATAAATTTATGTTTTAGAAAGAGCAAAAATAGATTTATAAAAGACAGCTACCTTTTGTCTCTGTAAGATTTAAAATGATAATCCAAGTTGCAGATAATAATGATAAAGAAGAATTAATTAATTATTTTAATCATTATAAAAATGAGAAGATAATAAAAAACCGGGTAGAAAGTTATCTTAAATATAATAAAATGATTATAGCAAAAGAGAATAATAAAATAGTAGGTGTGCTACAGTGGCATATAAAGGAAAACCCCCAATCAGGTGTAGTGGAATTTGAGGAGATTTTTGTAAATAAAGAGCTAAGGGGGAAGGGCATTGGTTCAAAACTAGTCGATTTTGCGATTAAAGATGTTAAGGAATATTTCATCTCAAATAATCTAAAGTCAAGAAAAATATTTTTATTTACTAATAAAAATAATATCCCTGCAAGGAAGTTATATGAAAAATATGGTTTTAAATTTATTGCAGAATTGAATGAATTATTTTCGGATAATGAAAAAGAGGTTTTTTATTGTTTAAGTTTAGACAATTAGTCAGCACCCTTTGCTAGCAAGAATCTGTGAAGAGTTATTGAATTTAGAATAATCATATGTTTTTCTCTGTTTGAATTCCTCTTTTTTTCCAGCATTCCAGGATGCGACAGGCCTTATATATCCAACAACTCTGCTGTAAACTTCATTTCTTGCACTGCATGTTGGGCATATTTCTTGTTTGCCTTTCATATACCCATGGTCCTGACAGACTGAGAAAGTTGGGCTCAGAGTATAATAAGGAAGTCTGAAATTAGAAGTCATCTTTTTAATAAGGAGTTTTGCAGCATCTCCTGTTATGCTCTCTCCCAAGAAAGTATGAAAAACTGTCCCACCAGTATATAATGTTTGTAAAGGTTCTTGGTGTTTTAAAGATTGTAAGATATCATCTGTGTATTCAACAGGCAATTGTGTTGAATTTGTATAGTAAGGAGCATCTTTTCCACTAGTTATTATATTTGGGGATGTTTGTTTGTCTGTTCTTGCGAATCTATGGGAGGTTCCTTCTGCAGGAGTTGCTTCAAGATTATATATGTGTCCTGTATCTTCTTGAAATTCCTGTAATCTTTCTCTCATAAAATTCAATACTTTGATAGAAAATGCCTGCCCCTCCTTACTTGCTATGTCATCTCCTAAGAAGTTTAGACACGCTTCATTCATACCCACTAGTCCGATTGTTGAGAAATGATGGTCTAAGTTTCCAATATATCTCTTTGAGTAGGGCAATAACCAATTATCAAAATTCTTTGTAACTACCTTTCTTTTTATCTCCAAAGACTCCATTGCAAGATACATCATCTGATCAAGCCTCTCAAAAAATTCATCATCTGTCTTTGCATTATATCCTATTTTTGGCAGATTAATGGTCACGACTCCGACACTTCCTGTACTCTCGCCAGAGCCAAATAATCCGCCAGTTACATTTCTTGCCAAATCTTTTAATTCTAGCCTTAGTCTACAGCACATACTTCTGACATCTGAAGGGCTTAAGTCAGAATTGATAAAATTTGAGAAATAAGGAATTCCATATTTTGCAGATATATCAAAAAGCAGGTTTGAGACCTCAGAATCCCATTCAAAGTCTTTTGTTATATTGTAGGTAGGTATTGGCCAGGTAAATACTCTGCCCCTTGCATCTCCTTTTAAGACTACCTCTAAAAATGCTTTGTTAATCATGTCCATCTCTTTTTGAAAGTCCCCATAAGTTTCAGGCATTGTCTTGCCCCCAATTATTACATTCTGGTCTTTCAAATCACTTGGTGGATTCAAATCTAGGGTTATATTTGAAAAAGGAGTCTGCCCGCCCCACCTTGATGTTACATTCATATTATAGACAAATTCTTGCATGCACTGCTTGACAGTATCGTAATCTAGTTTATCATATCTTACAAAAGGAGCGAGATAAGTATCAACGCTTGAGAAAGCTTGGGCTCCAGCCCACTCATTCTGCAAAGTTCCTATGAAATTTATCATCTGACCCATGGCAACTCTTAGATGTTTTGCTGGACTGCTTTCAATCTTATGCGGAACTCCGCCAAAACCCTCAAGTATCAGCTGTTTCAAAGACCAGCCTGCGCAATATCCACAGAGGGGCATGCTTAAATTATGTATATGGATGTCTCCAGAAGTATGCGATCTTGAAATTTCGCCAGGATAGACATGGTTTAGACCATAATAAGCCATAACCGTCCCAACACCATGCCATAATAATCCAGAATGGCTGTAATCTATGTTGGCATTTTCATTTACACGCCAGTCATGCTTTCCTATATACTTAGTTATAATCTCTTGAGAATCAAGTAAAGATTTAGTAGCATCTCTTAATTTCTTATGTTCTTCTCTATAGATAATATAGGCTTTGGCAACATCAACAAAACCCTCTTTCATAAGAACTTCTTCAACATAATTCTGAATCTCTTCCACATGCGGTACTTTATGCCTCTTTTCAGCAAGAACCATAACTTTTTTTGCAAGCTCATCAGCAAGCATTCTCTCTTTCTCTTCCTTGAAATCTCTAGTTCCTGTTGCTTTAAGTGCTTTATAGATAGCATCACTTACTTTCATAAAATCAAATTCAGCTAATCTACCGTCCCTTTTTCTGACTTTTTTTATTCCTAAAATTGAGCCAGGCTTAGAATTATTATTTTTTTCAAAATCAAACACGCCAGCCTCAACCATTTTTATTTTTATATTATAATCGAACCTAAAAATTTAATCTAATTGCACAACATCCTAAAAAATTGTGCAACGCAATCATGTGAGAAAAAAGTTCTTTATAAACTCTTGCTACAACTTGAAAATAACAAGGTAAAAACACAATTTTTGTCGTCGAGAAACACAAATTTTTATTTTTCAAGATTTTTCAAACCACTTGTAAGCAATAACAAAAAACCGAATTAAAAGCAGATTTTTTATTCTGTTTTTTTGGTATTTATCTCTTCAGCTCTTTCAATGCTTTCTTGAATTCAGAAACATCCTTGAAATCTTTATAGACTGATGCAAATCGAACATAGGCCACGGCATCTAATTTTTTCATTTTTTTCATGATAAGCTCTCCGACGAACTTGCTTGGAACTTCAGATTTATCATGGGATTTTATCTTTATTTCTACTTCATTTATCAGATTCTCAATTTTATCCTGGCTTATCGGTCTTTTTTCACATGCTCTAAGAACGCCATTCTTAATTTTCTCTCGGCTATATGCCTGTCTTCTTCCATCTTTCTTGAGGATGACAAGTTGGGTCTCTATTCGCTCATAAGTTGTAAATCTTCTCTTGCACTTAATGCACTCTCTTCTTCTTCTCGTACAAGAATCTCTGCTCTCTCTTTTATCAAGAACTTTTGTATTTCCTAAACAATATGGGCACTTCATGTTTTATTCCTGTTTGTTTATATTATAATCTTAGTTATATTTGTAAGTTATACCAGTGATTGTATCTTTTTTTGTTTACTATACTACTGCTTGTATTATGTTGTTTATAAATATTCTGACTAATTTTTTTGATAAATTCATTAACAAAATCTTTTTATATTCTCTTTTCTTAAAAGGATATCAAAAAGAGGAATAAAATATGGATTTTTCAGGAATAATTGGAAACAGTGTAAGTTCTATATTTTTAACAAGCCCTTTCTCAGATCCTTCTATATTATTCAGTATAGCCTTGGTCGTGATAATTGCGGCAGTTCTGGCCCTAATCTCAAAATTATTAAAGCAAGAGCTTATTTTAGCATATATCGTCGCAGGAATCATTATCGGGCCCCTTGTTTTAGGATTAATAAAAGATGCTTCATTAATTAATGGGTTCGCTGAGGTAGGGATAGTTTTCTTGTTGTTTGTAGCTGGTTTAGAAATGAGTTTAAAGAAGTTAAAAAGTAGTGTTGGAACATCATTTCTCGCGGGAATTATTCAAGTAGCCTCTGTCACAATAGCTGGATTTTTTGTTTTGATGGCATTTTCTTTTTCAAGAATAGAGTCAATTTGGATTGCTTTAGCAATCTCTTTTAGTTCAACTGTCGTTATCACAAAAATTCTCTCTGATAAAAATGAGCTTAATACATTACATGCTCGGCTTATTATTGGGATTATGCTTGTGCAAGACGTATTGGCAATTATTGCTCTGGCAATTTTGTCTAAGGACTTTAATCCCCTGTTCATGTTAATTTCACTGGGAAAATTAGTTTTTATTGTAGGGGTTGCATTTTTGCTTAATAAAGTAATCAATCCCATAATTAAAAAAGCAGCAAAATCCTCCGAACTTTTATTTGTTTTTTCTTTAGCAATCTTATTCCTTTTTGTGGGACTCTCTTATTTATTAAAAACATCTATAGCAACTGGGGCATTTATAGCAGGAATCCTGTTAGCGAATACAAATTTTAAATTAGAGATAGAATCAAAAACAAAATCTCTTAGGGACTTTTTTTCAGTAATGTTCTTTGTTTCAATTGGTTTATGGTTGAACAATATTTCAAAAGAAGTTTTATGGCCTTTAATTCCCATGTTAATTGTCTTGTTTATTGTAGAGCCGCTATTTACTGCACTAATCCTGAGAATCAAAGGATATGCTACAAGAACTTCTCTAGATATCGGATTTTCTTTTGCACAGCTTAGTGAATTTACTTTAATACTCTCTCTTACAGCCTTGGGCCTGGGAGTTATTTCTCAAAGAGGGTTTGATTTAGTGGTATTAATGGCAGTTATCTCGATTGCTGCAACACCCTATCTCTTAAAATTCAGCAAGAAATTCAGTCCCTTCTTTGGCCATCTCTTTGATTCAATAAAGGTCCCAACTAAACTGGAATCTAAATATGATTATCTCAGTGAAGATAAAAAAACCATTCTTTTAATTGGTTGCCATAGAATGGGCACAATTTATTTAAAAAATATGGAAAAATACAAAAACAAATTAATTGTTTTGGATTATAATCCCCAGATTATTCAAGCTTTATCAAAACAAAAAATTTCTTGCGTATATGGGGATGTGGATAATGAAGAATTTCTAAAGAAAGTTACAACAAGTAATTTAAAAATTGTCATTTCAACTGTTCCAGAAAAAGAGGACAATCTCTTTTTAATAAAATATTTTAAAACTCTTTCAAACAAGATTTTTGTTGTGGTCACAGCCCAAAAAATTGATGATGCGCTTGAGTTTTATGAAGCAGGCGCAGATTATGTTATAATGCCGGCCATAATAAGCGCAGAACAGAGTTTAGAGGTAATAAAGAAAACAAATAAATCAGAATTCAAAAAGCTTAAGCAAGAGCATATCAAGTATCTAAAAGAACTGCACAATCTTTTATACTAATTTATTTTATAATTTCAACTTTCTTGATTCCCATGTCTTTCATCTGTGCTTTTGAGATGTGTTTCAAGAATTCAGGAAAGCTTGAGAACTTTCTTTTTGTTCTCGCATAAAGCCTGTTTTTTTTAATAAAAAACTTCTTCCATTTCTTCTTAAAAGCATTTTGGTATTTTTTATCTATGCTTATCGGAGGTCCTGGGACAATAATTTCTTTCTCTGGTTCTTTTATTATCAGATAATACTTGGCCTTGAGGGTTTTTTCATTAAATTCAAAATGACTCGAGATTATTGAAAAATTCTCTTTTTTTATAGAATATAAAATAAATTCATAGAACTTCTTCAGCTTTGCTCCCGCAATGTCTGGCTTATCTTTTGAACTTATGGCTGTAAGCCCATAAAACTTTGAACCATTTTTAGCTTTGTTTTTTAAATTTTCTGGGTTAAATTCTTTTTTAAAGAAAAAGTCTTTGCTTGGTCTTGCAATAAACTTTTTACAAGCAAGAATAAATCGCTCTAATGTCTCTTTACTTAGGGCAGCGCAGACATTTCTTTCTTTTTGAACAGGGTCAATCAAGATTACAGGGCTCTCTTGTTTAGATTTATTCATCTCCTCAAGCACTTTTTCTTTTTTCTTATAGAATTTTTCTGGGTCAATTATGATTTTTTCTTTTAAGTGCCATTTTGAAGATTCTCTCGCAAGTTTAAAAAATGAACCATAATAGCAAGTCAAAATCTCGAGAGCATATCCTGAAAATCCTTTAATATAACTTTCAGCGCCGTAACAGTCGCATGAATAGCAAAAAGCCTTGGCAAGTTTGATTTCATCTGCAATTTTCTTGTTTTTTGCTTCTTTCTTCAGAAGATACTTAACATGCAAAGGCGAGATGTCTGTGATGTTCTTTGCCTCGTGTGCATCTTTGATTTCAATTATCGGAACAAGCTCGAACCTTAGGCCTTGAAAGTCAACTTGAAAATAGTTTCTCGAGCCTTTTAATAAAATATATTTCATTTTCAATGCCTTCAAAATACTTTCAAGATTTTTTGATATGTCTTTTTTGTTTTTATCATTTTTGAACATAACAAAAAAATCAATATCATAACCTGTTTCTTTCTTGATTAAAGTCTTCTTTGCCAAGCTTCCGCCTACGAAAACACTTGCCCTGCTTTTTAAAATACTAGATATTTTTTTCTTGAACTCAGAAACACTGGATTCTATTTTCTTAAGTTCTTCCTCGCTTGGAGAAATCTTCTCTATAGTTTCTTTAAGTATTTTATTGTCCATCTTTATTCAATTTTTTAAATTTTTCAACAGTATCATAGCCACAGTAGTATTCCTTATTAAAAGGATTAACATAATCACTATGAAAATCGTTTCCACCTGTTTTGATTATATTATATCGTTTGCATAGTTTATTAATTTTGTTTATGTCTGATTCATTCTTTCCTGGAGAATTTATTTCAATCCCTTGCAGACCAGCACGAACCAAGCTCGGGACTCTCTTTTCAAAACCCTTTTCAAACCAAGGATGTGCCAAAACAGGGATTCCTCCTGCTTTCTTGATGATTTTTATTACTTTTTCAGCCCGGTCTTGCCTTATTTTAAAATAAAATTTTCCTTTCGGATAGTACGTTTCCTTCCTCATCTCTTGAAATTTTTTCTGCTGTTCTTTTTTTGGTTCTTTAGAACGCAAATAGTAGAGGACATGGATTCTCATGAGGGGATATCCATAAATCCGCTCAATTTTTTTATAACTAAGAGCATATCCGGCTTTGTTTAGTATTCTAATAAAGATTCTAGCGGTTTTATCAACTCCTTTCTGGACTTTTTTCAAGTAATCTTTTAATTTTTTGTCTTTGAAGTCAATATAATAGCCCAAGATTTCGCTGCAATCCGAGAGAATTTCAACTCCGGGAATGACTTCAACATCAAATTTTTCCCCAGCTTTCAAAGCTTCTGGAATCCCAGCAATACAATTATGATCTGTAAGAGCCAAGCACCCTATGCCCTCCTTTTTTGCAATTTTAATGACTTCTTTAGGACTATATACCCCGTCAGAATGATTGCTATGCACATGTAAATCTACTTTCATTTTTAAAACATTATTAATCTATTTTATAGTGACGGGTTTTATAATACCTGCAATTTTCTTGGCAGAGATTAATTTCTCTTTTGTTTCAGCATAAATTGTGAATAATACTTCTTTTTTATTGACTCTATCGTGCAGATGTTTATGGAGAATCAGGCCTGCGCCCTTGTCAATCGGAGAACCTGCAAACCTTGCTGTTCTTGATAATTTTTTATTGCTGATTTCTTTAACAACCCCCTTTTTATCTGATAATACTCTGGCAATATGTCTTCCAACACTAAGTTCCTTAAATTTTGAAGTGCTACCCCCTTGTGCTTCTATAATCTCCTTGAATTTATCAAATGCTTCTCCAGACAATAAGACGCCCTTAACAATTTTTTCTGCTCTGCTAAGCTTTATCTTTAAGACAAGAGCTAATAATTCCGAAGCAAGATAAATAGATCTATCCTCTAAATCTCGGGGTCTGCATTTTTCTTGTTTTAAGACCTCAAGTACGTCCTTCATCTCAAGCACAGAGCCTACTCCCTTCCCAATTGGCTGATCTCCTCTTGTCAAGACTATAACTGTCTGTACCCCAAATAGATTCGCGAGCCGCTCAAATCTCTTTTTTAGTGCCTTAGCATCATGAATTGTTGGGAATTTTGAACCAGGACCATAAGATATGTCTAATAAAAGCCTATTCACTCCAGCAGCTAGTTTCTTTGATAGTATTGATGCAATTAACTGCCCTTTTGGGTCAAGAGATAATAATCTTTCAACCTGAATTAATTTATCATCTGCAGGTGCCATTCCAAGAGAGCCGCCCCAAACAAGACATGAATTTGTTTTTTCGACAATTTTTTTCAATTCACCAATTGGAAATTCTACATCACAGACAGTTTCCATGACATCTGCTGTTCCAGCAGCACTTGTTATT
>CAYPSK010000016.1:0-14995 GCA_964413705.1 Candidatus Woesearchaeota archaeon
TTATCAATATCTTCTAACATGCATAATGAAAAAGCTTTTAAAATTTAAATTCTGTACTGTATCATAAAAAGAGATTAATATGGACAATAATAAAAAGTCTTGGATTTGGGCAGGGGTGATTTTTTTAGTGGTAATTGCAATTATAGTATTTATCTTTATTTTTACAGATAATTCTCTTAAAACAATAAATGAAAAAAGCCCCTGTAACCTAAATGATTATTCTTGCTATGACTCATGCCCATCTGGCTATGCTAAAGTAGATATGGGTTGTAATATGGGGGTTTGCTGCAAAAAAAGAAATCAAACACAATATCTACTTCATGGTTTTATTAAGCTAAAACAAGGAAATTGCATGCCCCCAATTAATCCAGAGATGTGCATTGAAACTCCAGTTATAACACAAATCGCAATTTTTCCCAAGACAAGTATCAATCAAGTTATTAATAGCTACTATACGCCAGTTATTGGGCCGATTAAAATGGCTGTTTCAAATGCCGATGACATTATTGGATACTATAAAATCACTTTAGAACCAGGAAATTATAGTGTTTTTGCCAAGGATTCAAAAGAAAACAATGATTTTTACTGCAATAGTTTTGATAATGAAGGATGTGCATGCTGCGTGAATCTTGATAAAGAACAGAGATTTGATATCTTAATTGACCATTCTACACAATAAACCCCAGAATAAGATGAGTAAGAGAATAGATAAGCTTTTTAAATGAAGATTCTTAAGATAAAAGAGGTGTGGCACCTCAGGGCCTTGTTCTGAGATAAAATTTAATTTAAAAATAACCTAATAATTAAAACGCTCGAAAAACGAGGTTTTTCGGCGTGTCAAAAATTTGAAAAATTTTTAAACATGACAGAAAAAATATTGACTTTGAATAATGTCTGCAAGACTTATAAGCTTGGAGAAGAAAAGGTCAGTGCGGTCTGCCATGCATCTTTGAATATCAATAAAGGAGATTTTATTGCAATAATGGGCCCTTCTGGCTCAGGAAAGTCAACACTTATGAATCTTGTCGGGGTTTTAGATATTCCAAATGAAGGAGATATTTTTTTAGAGCATAGAAATATAGCGCATCTATCTGAATCTGACTTAGCACAGATTCGTGGAAAGAAGATTGGTTTTATTTTTCAACAATTCAATTTAATAGGAACATTAAATGCCAAAGAAAATGTTATGCTGCCGATGATGTTCCAGGATACTTCTGCAGAACAAAGAGAGAAAAAAGCAATTGAACTATTGAAGCAAATTGGGCTAGGAGACAGGGCAGACCACAAGCCTGGAGAACTTTCTGGAGGACAGCAACAGAGAGTGGCTATAGCCAGAGCTTTGGCTAATGATCCAGATGTTATATTGGCAGATGAACCTACTGGAAATTTAGATAGCCATACTGGAGAAGAAATTATCGCTTTGCTTAAAGACTTGAATAAAAAAGGAAAAACCATTATCATGGTCACTCATGACATGCATGTTGCAAAACATGCAAAAAAAATCATCCATATAATTGATGGAAAAATAAAATGAAATATCTCCGCAATCTTCTAAAGAGCAAAGATGGAAGAACAGTTCTGGCTTCTAGCACGCTTTCTGGCCTTGGAATAGTAGCAATTTTTGTCGCAGCTGCTTCATCAGGGAAAAAAATTGATTTGAGTGCTAGTGTAGAAACTGCTTGTTTATATGGTGGAATAATTGTTTCTGAGGCTTCATCTATCTTCACTATAGCTTATGCTTATTTTCGAGAGAAATATTTGTTAGATATATTTAAAAACCCAAATCCCGTCATTGCAAAATAGTTACAAAAATGAATAATAAAACACTAATACTCGCTATGTTTGGATTTATTTTACTTAGCTTGGCTATTGGATTTGCTTCAGCAAGTTCTTTAGATATAACTTTTTCACAAGACCCTTTTCCAAGCCATGCTGGTGAACAAGTTGTTTTGAATTTTTATATTTCAAATAATGGAAACACAAATCTTACAGACATCCTATTCAGCCTAGATGTACATAGGCCTTTGAATTTGAGATCTGCTTCTGAAAAAACAATTTCTTTGCAAGCAGGAGAGACAAAAACCCTAAGCTATAATGCTTATATTCAAGATGATGCAAGTGATGGAAAAGAAGAGATAACTTTGGACTATAAAATAAATACAACCCCATATTCAGAGGATTTTGATGTTCAAATTGCGCCTGATAGAGTATATTTAGAAGTAAAGAATGTTCAGACCAATCCAAGCAGTGTTGCGCCAGGAGAAAAATTGAATTTAAGAATGACCTTAAGTAATAATGCAGAGTCTGATATCAAAAATATAATTGTCCGGCTTAATCTAAATAACTTGCCTTTTGCTCCTGAAAGTGTTACAGAACAAGAAATCAGTTCTTTAGATAGCTCTGATTCCAGTGATATTCAATTTAATCTAATTGCCCTCTCGAGTGCAGAGATAATGGTCTACAAAGTTCCGGTGGAAATAACTTATTTTGATGCATACAATAAAGAATACAGCCGGCAAGATTTTGTATCAATAGAAGTCTATGAGAAGCCAAACATTGATGTCTCAATCAATGAAAATGACTTAATCCTTGGAATGCCAAGTAAATTTAGCATCAAAGTTCTAAATAAAGGTCTTGGAAAAGTTGGTTTTGTTGAAGTAAAGCTCTTGCCTGGAAATTATGATATAAAAGGAGTAAATTCTGAATACATCGGAGCCATAGAATCAGATGATTATAGTTCTGTTGAATTTAACATTGTTCCTGAAAAAAAAGATATACTTGTTCAGATCAGTCTAGAATACAGAGACTCTAATAACAAAAAATATTCTGAATTCAAAGTCTTGAATGTTCAAGCCCATAGTCTTCAAGAAGCACAGCAGCTTGGCTTGCTTCCTAGTTTCCCTTGGTTCTTGATTATAATTATTCTTGTTATAATTGCAGTTATTGTTTTCTTCATTATGAGAAGAAGAAAGAAGAAAAAATTGCTGCAACAAGGATAAAATGTTAGAAGGAAAATTAAGAGTTGCTGTTGTTGATTCTGCAATAAATCCGGGAAGTTTTGATTCTTGTTCAGAATATAGAGAATTGTCTAACAGAATAGAAATAAATCATGCGCAATCTTTGGAACAATTTGAAAAAAAATTTGGTCCTGTTGCTGATTACAATCTATTATTATATCATTCAGGAGATATGGGTTCATTGGATACTCTTTTAGATAGAATGTCTAAATTCGACCAGGATGAAGGAAACAAACTAATTGCTGGAATTACACATGTTGGACCATCTACTTATGATACAAAAAAATCTGGAAAAGAGAATAATTTAACAATTATCCGAATTAATAGTCCAGAAGAAGTTATAAAATATATTAAATTATTTTTTGATTTAAAATGATTCTAGATTATTTCAAATTAGGCTTTAAGAACATACGAAGAAGAAGATTAAGAAGCTGGCTTACTATGCTCGGAATCTTCATTGGTATTGCTGCAGTCGTTGCCCTAATATCTATTGGACAGGGATTGCAGGTTGCTGTGACACAGCAATTTTCTCAGCTCGGAAAAGACAAGATATTTATCCAGCCAGGAGCTGTTTCAATGGGCGCTCCTGGAACAAGTGTTGGAACATCCAAATTAACTGACCATGATATAAAGACTATTGAAAATGTCCGGGGAGTTGAAAGAGTCGGCGGAGCAATATTTAAGATTGATCAAGTCAAGTATAAAGATGCTTTAACATATCAGTATGTTACTGGCTTTTCTTTTGAAACTCAAGACTTAATAAATGAGGCCCAAAGCTATAAAATTGATGTTGGAAGAAATTTAAAATTAGGGGATAAATACAAAGCAGTTATTGGAGTAGGGCTTGCAAATTTAAAGGATTTTAAAAGACCTCTTGAAGTTGGAGACAAGATAAAAATTGGAAAAGGTGAACAAGAGGTTGTTATTGTGGGAATTCTCGAGAAAATAGGGAACCCATATGATGACGGAACAGTTATTTTGCCTTTGGATACTGCTCAAGAAATTTTAGGAATAAAAGACCAGTATGATATGATCACTATCCAGGTAAAAGAGAACGAGGATGTTAATAAGGTTGCTGAGGAAATTAAGGCTAGACTAAGAAAAGACAGAGGATTAAAAGAAGGAGAAGAAGATTTCAGAGTCCAAACTTCTGAACAGCTATTGCAGAGCTTCAATAGTATCTTTGGAATTATCCAAGCAGTTTTTATTGGAATTGCTGCAATTTCTCTTGTTGTCGGAGGCATAGGGATCATGAACACAATGTATACTGCGGTTTTAGAGAGGACTAGAGAGATAGGAATCATGAAAGCTGTAGGCGCTAGAAATTCGAATATTTTGACTTTATTTTTGATTGAATCAGGAATTCTTGGTTTAATTGGGGGGTTAATAGGGATTGTTCTTGGAGTCCTTTTAGGGATAGGAGCTTCATTTTTTGCAGGCCAAGCACTAGGAACTAATCTTCTTAAGGCTTATTTTCCCTGGTATCTTATTGTTGGGGCGCTAGTCTTCTCATTTGGAGTAGGATGCGCTTCAGGGGCTTTGCCTGCTCTTCAGGCATCTAAACTCAGGCCTGTAGATGCTTTGAGGTACGAGTAAAAAGAGTAATGCAAAGTTAGATATGTTAATAATCATACTTTAAGGTAAGAGTAAAAAAGAAAGAGCCGCAGCGCGGCATTAAATAAATTACAACAGATTGTCTTTATTCACAACATATGAGCCCGCAACTCTGATGTCTCTTGCTCCTAAAAGGGATTGAAAAACTCTGTTTCCCCCCATGCCAAAACCAGCATGCTGAAGAGGGTATCTCTTTACATGATTTACATACCACTTGAACCTTGAAATACAAATTTCTTTTAATTCAGATTTACTTTTTCCTTGCATTCCTAGCTCTAAAGAGATCGACCCCATCATTAATTCCACCATTTTGGAATCTTCGAGTCTTTTCTTAAGAATCTCATAATTCTCTTCCCTTTCAGCTGCTCCAAGAGATTCTCCAGAGTAAGGCAGAAGCATATCCATGGAATTGACAATTTTTGAATCCCCTCTGTTTGTTCTCATATTGAAAAACTTAATCTCTTTTGGATAGTGTGTTACAAACAAAGGTTTGAATCCGTTTTGCCTTACAAGTTCTTGCTCTTGTTCATGACTTAAATCAGAACCCCAAGATAGGCCCAATTTTTTTATTGCTTCTTCATAAGTTATTGCATTGTACGGCGGATTAAATGTTTCTAACCATGAAGAATCAATGCCAAGAATTTCTAGTTCTTTTGGGCATTTGTCTTTCATATTCTTAATCATTCTTTGTATAATTTCCCCTGCATATCTTCTAAGCTGTACGAGATCGCAATCTGTTACTTCTATCTCTAATAAAGTAAACTCGATGGCGTGTCTTGGATCAACTCGCTCTTCTTTTCTGAAACTTGAACCTACACAGCAGGTTTTTGGAAATCTATGCAAGAATGCTTCTAAATATAGCTGGCCTGTTTGAGATAGATATGTCGTTGTTCCTTGTAAATCTGCACTGAAAACAGTTGAAAAATTTTCACATGCCCCTGTTGCTAGTGTCAGATGGGGCACATTCACTAAGATAAAATCATTTTCTCTACAGTATTCTAAAAAACCGAAGGTGACTTCGGATTCAAGTTTTGCGATTGCCGCAAGCTCTGAAGAATCTAGAATTGTGTCTCTTCTTTGAATAAGTTTGTCCTCAGTTTCTTGTTTCATTTTTTACCTCCTTGAAATTTAGTTATAGAATTTCCCAATGGATAAATAAAATAGAAGAGGCCATTTGCGGCTCGCGAGCCGCAGAGAAATAGATAGATGAAGGCGGCCATAGAATTTTTTAAGGAAAGGCGCTTAAGGTTTATAAAGATGATTGAGAAAAAAGAATTATATGCTCGAGAACAATAGTATTATAAAGTTTGAAATCCTTTCTATTTGGTGTTTTTAGATATATATTTTTATATCTTGTTCTGCCTAAAAACACCAAATTGTAACTAAATATTTTTATCTTTAAATTACAACAGATATAAATTTATCTGTATGATTTCTGTCTTGCAGCTCGTGCTTTAGAATCATTTGGCTTTCTCATTTCTTTTCTTCGAGTGTCTGCGACAAGCAACATCCTGTCATATTTCAAGAACTTATTTTTTAGGCCTGCCTCTTTAAACCAGGCTACTAATACCCTTGCTAATGCTAATCTTGCTGCTTCTATTTGGCCCTCAGACCCACCGCCATGGACAATTATTTCTATCTTGACAGATTTCAGAGCATCTCCGAGAATTTCCTCTGCAAGAATTAAAGGCTCTTTTAGTGAAAGCTGTTGAAAAGAATTAAAAGAATGGAGGAGTTTGTTATTTATTGTTACTTTACCATTTCCTTCTTGGATTGTTGCCTTAGCAATTGCTGTTTTTCTTTTTCCTGATAAAGTAAAAATCTTCTGTTTTTTATCTACAAATTTTGATGTTTTTTTTGACATTTTTTATTTATCCATTATATCTTATTAATTTTGATAACTCTTCAAGTGTAAGATAGTTTAAAGCGTTTTTTGTCTCAAACTTAACTGCATCTTTTATTTTATTTTGATACTCTGCAGGGATGCTGATGAAACATTTTATACTTCTGAATGCCTCTCGGCCAGTTGTTCTTTTCCAGGGCAACATGCCCCTGATTATCCTTCTTAATATCATGTCTGCTCTGTAAGGAAAGTGCGGTCCTTTTTGAACCCCTTTTCCAAGAGCTCGCCTTTTTATGTAATCATCAAGAATAATCTTTTTTCTCCCGATGATTCTCGCTTTTTCTGCATTCACAACTATTATTTTGTTTCCTTGCAGTGCTTTTTTAGCTGCAAAACCTGCGAGTCTTCCTGCTACTGCGCCTTGCGCATCAATTATAATTTCATTTTCCATTTTTATGAATTAAGAATTATCCTAGATTATAAGTTTAATGTCCTTTGCGTCTGGATTCTTCTCTAAAAGCTCTTCTATTGCAAGATAAGAGGAACCTGATTCTTTTATTTTTTTTATTGCTTGATCAGACGCTCTGAAAGCATATATCTGCAGTTTCTTCTCTAAATCTCCTTCCCCAAGAACTTTTCCTGCGACAAGAACTATTGAATTCTGCTTGCTTAATTTATTTATTTTCTCTAGATTTACGACTATTGATTTTCTTTTTGGTCTTACTAAAAGCTTTGCCACATAGTGCCAAAAAGGATTTTTTTGCTTCTTGAATAACAAAATAGCTTCTCTAAGACTTGAATTTGTTTTCCTTTCTACTTGTTTAGAGATTTTTGTCTTGCTTATCTTTCTTATTTTTTTAGCGGTCATTTTTAACACCTTGCCCATAAATCTTGATTTTTAGCATGCTTAAAAACCTTTGGTTTTTGGCATCCTGAAAAGAGGAATTTTCGAGGATTTTTAAAGGTTATGATTATGAATTATATAATAAAAAATGCCGAAGAGAGAATTATATGAGTCAAATAAATAAAGTATTTCTAAGTCCTGCATTTTTCCTCGAGGAAAATGCGGGAAGTAGGGGTCGAACCTACGCAGGCACTAAGCCACATGGTTTCTAAAAGGACTACCTTAGCCATGTCCGTTTGACCACTCCGGCATTCCCGCATAAAATCATGATAGATAATAGGATTATAAAAGTTTTGTTTAGAAAAATGTTTTGGAAAAAAGCGAGATTAATTAATCAGCTTAGAATCACACATTTGAAAACATCTTCATCATATGCGTACTTGCCCTCTGATTGAGTCATGTCTATCATTGTTGAATCTTCAATGGCCCTGAATGCATGGACAAGGCCTGGAGAGAATTTTATTCTTTCGCCAGCATTCAAGATAATTCTTTCTTTATTCTCTATTTTTTGGAAGTCTGCGACAAAGACCTCAAATTTTCCTTCTAAGACATAAGCCCACTGAGCCATCTTCAAATGATAGTGGTTTCCCCTTATGTTCCCTTTCTTTGTCTTTATAAGACCAACATGAACTAAATTGTCATTGAGAACATCTGTTATCGAACCTCTTTCATCAGAATGAACCGGCCCTATTTTTTCAATTATTACGCCCTTCATATTTAAAGAAATTTTATATTTACTTCAATTCTTTTGCGAGGTCTTTCAGATTGCTGTTCAAAGTAGTTACTGCTTCTGTAAAAATGTTTTTTGCGTCGAGTTGTCCGAAACTTTCAATATGGACTATAAAATCTTTTTCTGAATATTTTATATCTATTGGTTTTTTATCGTTTTTATTGCATTCCTCTATGCAAGCCTCACATAAATCGCATTTCAAAGGGTCTATCTCAATCTTATTTCCTTTTATGAGAATTGCTTTTTTAGGACAGACTGCTGCAAGATTAGTGTATGATTCTGTTTCTTTTGTTAAATTTATAACTGGGTAAGCATTAAACCAAATCATTCCGGGGGAAAATTTTGTATGTTCTATAGCTCTCCCAAGAATCGCTTCTGCTGTAAACTCTAGCTCTTGATCCTTGGCTAGAATGACTAGGGGCATTTCTGAGTGAACTAGCTCAAATCCTTTTGTTTTAATGTCTCCTGAATATACTGTGCATGGTCCCTTGGCTTTTAATTTGCATGAGGCAGTACATTTCAAGCATCCCTTGCCCTTGCAGGAGCATTCACTTCTTGATGTAAAATCTTTTCCTGTTTTCAGGGGAACTAGGCCAAGCCTATGCGCAAGGATTTCGTCGTACAATGCAGAATCGTTCTTGAAAAATTCCACTTCGTCTATTGCAAGAACTGGAATCTCAAAGACACTTCGTCTTATTGCATTCATAAATGAATAATTTGTATCTTTAATTAAGAAAATTATTTTTTCCTTGCCTTCTTTCAGTTTTTCTATTTTGACCATCTTTGCATTACTATTATAATAATTTATTTTGGACTTTTAAACTCTTCTGCCTCGCTTTCCGCCTTTTGGCTTAGGGCCGCCTCTTGGAGTAGGTGTTGTGTCTGTTATGTTTAATATCTTTATTCCTTCTCTGCCTAGTGATTTTATTGCTGCATTTGCTCCTGGACCAGGTGTTGGAGATAAAATCCCACCTTTGCCTTTGACCCTAACAAAAACAGCCCTAATCCCTAAGTCTTTTGCTTTTTCTGCTGCTTTTTTCGCTACAAACATCGCAACAGTAGGATTTGCTTTTAGTCTATCGTGTTTTGTAACTTCTCCTCCTGAAAATATTGCGATTGTGTTGCCAGCCATATCAGTTATGTGGACATGTGTGTTATTATAAGTGGCTTTAATATAAACAATTCCAACGTTTTCAAATTTCTTTTCACTCATTTTTTATTTCTCCTACCTTAGTCTCGGCATTTACTTCTTCAGCATCGCTTATTTCTTGAGTTTCTTTGGCTTTTTCTTCTTTTACTGGCTCTATTTTTTCGGTTTTTGTCTCTGGTTTTTCTGGTTTGATTTCTTTCTTCTCTTCTTTCTTAGTCTTTTCTGTGCGTTTTGCGAGTTTGATTTTTGATTCTTCGCTTACCTTGACGATATATGAAGGGATTGTGACAAGGTGATCCCCAATGATAATTTTTTTATGAACTATAATTTGTCTTGCTTCTCTTATTGTTTTCGCAAGCCCAAGCTTAAGAACAACTGTCTGCAACCTTCTATCTAAAAGATTTTCTTTTGTCAAAGACAAGATATCATCAATACCAGCATCCTTACTCTTCAATAAGCCCATTTCTTTAAGCTTTTTGAAAAAAGTTTCCTGCTTTTCAGGATTGACAATCAATTTTTTTGCTTCAGTCCTTATTCTATTAACTTCGGCATCTGCTTTCCATATCTCGCTTTTATTCTTTAAGCCATAATTTTTTGCTATTTCTTTGTCTGAACTTATTCTAGATGTGTCAAAAAGATTTTTGGGCACGATATATTTCTTGCGCTGTTTTCTCATTTTTTTACTTCTTTGCAGAAATTTTAACTCTCTTTACACCAACAGAAGGACCCTTTGATCTGAAATGGCTCCTTGTTCTTTGGCCCCTTACTGGCTGTGCCTGAGAATGCCTTATTCCTTTATATGATTTAATTTTTTTCATCTTTCTTATATCAAACTCTCTTTGAAGATCGAGTTCAGTCGTAATCAAGTGCCTGTCTTGGCCTGATTCTGGATCTTTTTTTCTATTCAACAGGAAAGAAGGAAATTTATTTGATTTTACTATTTCTGTTATGCTCTCTGATTCTTTTTCTGTTAAATCTAAGATTTTCTTATTCTTTGGAATTCCTAGCAGCTTGCATATTGCATTTGACAGGCTCCACGAAATTCCTTTAATCTTTGTCAAGCCAGCATAAACTGATAAGTTTCCGGGAATATCTGCCCCCATAAGCCTGAATAATGACTCTTCTCTTTGTTCTTGTTTTCTTGGATCCATTTTATTATATAAATTAAACTTATTAATATCTTTATTTTTTATGCTACAAAAAGCTTATGCCTTACTTCTTCAGTCAATTCTTCTATAAGCCTTTTCTCAATTATTTTTTTAGGGTCTGGTATATTTTTAATTCTTTTCTTTATATCCTCGAAGTTCTTGAATTTTTCTTTTTCTCTCTCTTCAAGTATCGCCTGGGTATGCTTTTTGCCTAAGCCTGGCAAGAGCTCAAGTTGATGCAGTCTTGTGCTGACTGCTCCGGCATTGTTAAAGAAGCTTATAAATTGTTCTTCTTTCTGGTCAACTGCTTTGCTAACAAAGTCCTGCAATTGAAGTTTGGCAGTCTCTGTCATCTTTTGCTTGAAAAGCCTTCCTCTTATGAACTCAATCTTGTCTCTCTTACCCTCCCCAATATAGACTTCTTCTCTAAGCTGCAACTGTGTTCCACGCTTTGGAACAAGTTCTAAAAGGGTGAAGTGATTTAATCCAATAGCTTGCGCTATCGGCAAACGACGGGGCTCCATCGCATACCCATTGGGTAAAAAATCTAATATTATGGCTTTTTCTTCTCGACTTTCCATTTTTCTTATTTCTTTGCAATTTCAAGTATTTTTGTAATTTCATCTTGTTCAAGATTTATGTCAGAACCAGTGAAGATTTTCCTCAGGCTCTCTGCATCTTCTGGCATAAAATCAATTATCTTAACAATGTCTTCGTCTTTTAACTTGTCTAGATTTAATTTTTTAATTGAATCAAACATTTTTCTGGCTTCGTCTGCTGAAAGTTTTGTAAATTTTTTGAAGAAAGCGTCAGCTATCTTGACCCTTTCTGAATCATTTCCTTTCAAGATCTCTCTTGCTTCTGCCATACTTATTGGTTTCATTTCTTTAATTGACATCTTATTTTATCCTTTTCAAGTGTATTGCTTTAATTATGAGATGTTTATAGAATTTACCATTTAAAAACTTGACTTCATATGTCCGGTTCAGCTTTCTGACCACTATTCCAGTTCTTCCGCTGAATCTTTTTGGAAATGTTCCAGAGGCAGATGCATTCCTGACTAGAGCAATTTTGTCTCCAGGCTTAAGTTCTTTAAAGTACTGGGATAATCCTATTCCTTTATTTCTTATCTTCATTTTGTTCTTGAGTTAAATTTTTTATTTTTATGCTCTATTTCTGCTAACAGTTTATCAAATACATTTTGGAGAGCTTTATATATGTTTTTGTCGCTTGTTTCTGCTCTGATTCTACTCTGTTTTAAGAACAAAATAGCATTGATTTCATGAATGAACTCCTTAGCATGCTTATGCTGTTTAAGCTCAATTCTTAGGTCATTATAATCTGACTTAAATTTTATCTTCTTTAAGTTCTTCGCTATAAGCTCCTCTAGCCTTTTAATCTCTGAAGGATCCAAATTGGTGAATCCTTGAATAGTCAGGGTATTATCCATAAAATCTAAACTTTTGAACTTTTAAAAAGGTTTCTAATGCCTAGTTATAACAATTTGTGGTCTTTTCTTCAAGACTCACTTGAAGAGCTTTTTTAGAATATCAATGGTATACAAAATTGTAGCTTGGGCCTGTTCTTTAGAAGGCTGAAAACTCTCTATCTTTTTGTGAACAGAATATACCCTAAGTTGATTGATAAGATGTATTTGCTGAGGCAAGCCAGGGTCAAATATTATATTTTTTTCTCTCATTTTAGCTAATAAATTTCCTAGGCCGATATCTGGACTCTTCTCAAGTAAATCACGGCTTGTTGCCTCAAAATATTTTCTATGCATCGCAATTTCAAGAATCTTGCCGCAAAGAATTAATGAACTTCGGTAGCATTTATTATAAAAACATATCAAGAGCTCCTCAAAATTTGCTTTTATCTCCTCATATATCTCTTTAGGGATCTTTGGAAGCTCAAGAATCTCTTTTTTATCGATTTTTTCATCTTGTTTATTATTTATACCAGGAATAATTTCAAGAAGTTCTGAAAGTTTATTCAGGCTAAGAATCGCCCCCTCTAGAGACTTCTGATTAATCTTGTTGATATCGGCAATAATCTCTAGATTTGAAAGAAGGCTTTTTATCTTATCTGTAAAAAGAGTCTCTTTTCCATAATTTGGCAGGGTACTTAACATGTCTTTGATTCTTTTTATTCCAGAACCTATCTCTTTTTGATAGTACTCCTGTTCTTTTCTCTTGAAATCAAATAATTTATATTTTTCATGAAAAAAGATTTTTTTAGAAAGAATTGTTTTTAGAGTGATTTCTAATTCTTTGATTTCTTTTTTTATGCTCATTTAAACCCCCCTTAAGGTTTGAAATTTTAATTTTTAGCTGATCTTGTTGCTTGCTGAAACTTCTTGATTTTCTGATTTTTCTGAACTTGCCTGTAAAAATCCTAAAAAAATAGGAGAGGGCTGCTCAAACCTGCTCTTAAATTCTGGATGTGCTTGAGTAGAAACAAAAAAAGGATGTTTTTCTCTTGGAAGTTCAATAAACTCAATTAATTTTGTGGAATTATCATCTAGGTGGTATCCTGAAAAAACAATTCCCTGGTTCTGAAGTGTTTCATGATAATCAGGATTAACCTCATATCTGTGTCTATGCCGCTCAAATATATGGGGTTCTGGGGTTTTTCCGATGTTCCTTTTTAATTTAGTGTCTTCATTGTGATGGTTAAAGGTGTTATAAAGTTCATATACCATTGTTCCTGGCTCAAGCTTCGCAGCATATGCCCCAAGGCGCATTGTGGCTCCGTACTTGTTTTTTTCAAGAATTTCTTTTTGCCAGGGCAAAACATCTATGACTGGACACTCTGTCTCTGGCTCAATCTCAGTGGTATTGGCTTTTTGGTTACATACATTTCTTGCAAATTCAATAACAGCGAGATGCATGCCGTAGCAAAGGCCTAAATAAGGGATTCTATTCTCTCGGCAGTATTTTATGGCAAGGATTTTTCCTTCTACTCCTGATGCTCCAAAACCTCCTGGAACAATCACCCCATCAAAGTCATTTAGGGTATTTGCCTTAGAGGGCTCCTGCTCAAACTCATTTGAATCTATCCAGAATATATTCGCTTTCAGGCCTAACAGCGCACCAGCATGCTGAAGACTTTCTTTTATAGAAATGTAAGAATCTTCAAGGTTATAAGAACCTATCTTAAGATATTTTCCTACTATGGCTATATCCACTTCAGATCTTGGATTATTCATGTTTTTTAATAACCCCTGCCATTTTGTCCAGTCTGGCTGTTTTTTTTCTTCTAATCTTAATTTCTTAAGAATTTTCTGGCCAATCTGCTCTCTCTCTAAGTTAATTGGAATCTGATAGAGATGAATAATGTCTGGGGCAGAGATTATATTCTCTTTATCCAGGTTTATGTAGGAAGATATTTTGCCTTTTCTGACATCATCGAGGGGTTCTATGGCTCTGCAGAGGATAAAATCAGGGAAAATCCCTGATTCATACAATAATCTTATTGATTGCTGTGTGGGTTTTGTCTTAGCTTCTTTTATGTTCAGAGGAACTGGAAGGTATGAAACAAGAATATAGAGAACATTATCTTTTCCAATCTCTCTTTCAAGTTTTTTAGCAGCTAACAAAAAGGGAATATTTTCATAGTCTCCAACTGTTCCACCTATCTCAACTATAGATACTTCATGGTCTTTAGAGGACTCTACAATTCTCGATTTTACTTCTTCAATTACATGCGGGATAAACTGAACTGTCTGACCTAAAAATTTTCCAGAACGCTCCTGTTCTATTATCTCTTTATATATCTGACCTGTTGTTATATTATTTCTTTTTGGGATATTTATGCCCAGAAATCTCTCATAATTTCCTAGGTCTTGATCTGTTTCTCCACCATCTTCTGTGACCCAGACCTCTCCATGTTCAGTAGGTCTTAAAGTTCCGGCATCACAATTAATATAAGGGTCTATCTTTACTGCAGTAACATCATAGCCATAATTCTGGAGTATCTTACCTATAGATGCTGCAGCAACTCCCTTGCCGACTCCGGATATCACCCCGCCAATAACAAATATGTATTTCGTCATCTTATACCTATTTAATAACCTGTTTTTGAGCTAAATTCTTACTCAAAACTGAAAAGTTCCAAATAAATTTCTAAAACTTAAACTGATAAGACTCCATGTATATAAATCTAATTAATTATTACTGAGTGGTTGTTTTTTATGCTCTTGATTAATCAGGAATTAATCAGGTTTAGGTATTTTAATCATGTTTTTATTGTATAATGTGCCCAAAGTATTGATAAGCCTGCCTAATCAAGAAAGCAATAATGCAAAATAAATCATCTTGGGGCTTAATAAATTAAATCTTAGATTAAAAAAATAAAAAAAATTAAATTAAAAAAATTGTTTAGATATCAGATTTATTCAGTTGCTTCGTCTTCTGATTTTTCTTCTGATTCTTCGGAATCTTCTGAGTCTTTAGAATCTTCGCTTTCTTCGGAATCTTCGCTTTCTTCTGATTCTTCAGAATTGCTAGCTTCTGTTTCTTCTGATTCTTCTGATTCTTCTTTCTTTCGTGGTGTTATCCCTTTCTTCTTGAAAAAGCAGTCTTTGCAAT
>CAYPSK010000017.1:0-14636 GCA_964413705.1 Candidatus Woesearchaeota archaeon
TGTTTAGACAATTTAAGAAGAGACTTGAAAAGAAAAGACTCAAAACATAAACTAACATTTTCTAATCTAAGAAATCTCGCTGTTCTAAATTGGGCAATGAATTTAGATATGAATGGGGGAATAATAACATGAGCCCTAAATATCCACCAATTGTACAAGTAGATGATTTTGGAAGAGTAATTGGGCCGGTAGAGTTTAATTTAGCGCATACGAGAAATTTGAAACCAGAGACAAGAGGCATACGCCACAGGACTGCTAACGCTTTCATCTTCGAAGATACTTCTTATCAGAGAATGCTCATAACAAAAAGGGGAAGCGCCGTTAACCGGGCTGGCTGTTTTGATATGTCTGCAGGAGGCCATGCAGAATGGTTGGTGGGAGAAGGTCGGGCACAAAAACCTTTAGAAACAGTAGTTTGCGAAATTAAAGGGGAATTATTTTATCATAGGAGCATGCCAGTATCTTTAATTAGGTCTTTACGGCTTGTCGCTGAATTCCAAAAGGATCTTAGGCCTTATGATTCAGAATTTGTGTCCTTATTCGATGGAGTTTGCCCCGGACCCTTTGGTTTTGATTCTGAAGAAGTTGCAGAAATGTCATTTAGGGATATCTCAGAGGTTTGGCACAATGTTCAAAAAAATCCCGGTCCTTATACGAAGACAGCACATCTTTGTTTATTAAAATATCTTGAGAAAAGAGGTACGCATATTTAAAAGAAAAAAATAAATCTAAACTAAATCAGAAAACAAAAAATGCCTGGAACAATCCAAATAGCAAGAAACAATGCTTCAATAGATGCATTAATTCTCACCAAAGAAAAAGCAATCCCCGGAATATCTGAAACTTATGGGCTGCATCCTTCTAAGATGGCGTATATTGGAGATGAAACAACAGATTTGCCTATAATGAGAACTCCTGAATTAGGATATATTGGGGCTCCTGCAAATGCTCAAAGAAGGGTCTTAGAAACTGTTAGAAATCTTGGAGGATATGTCTCTAATTTTCCTTTTTTTGACGGATTTATTAACTTTTATTGTAAAGCCCAGAGAAGGGGTATAGATCTTGTTGTCGGCGATAAAGATTGCGTACTAAAAGATGGGGGGGATATACGGTGGGGACCGAGATTTAAGGATCTGGCTTTAAAAATGGGCCAAGAGGGAAGACCAAACGTATGTATCCTAACTGGTTCAACTCTTGAACAAAATCATGAATTCATTTTGAAGTATGGATTAACACCTGAACTTGGAAAAAATCAGGCAGTAAGAGAGCACCCCTATATTCTTATACTTGAAGCAGGGGCAATTCATGTCAATGTTCTTACTGGTGAAACAATAAATTATGTTAAGAAATTAAATCCAGAATTACTTGCTGCTCTCAAAGGGCCTTTTGAACAGGGGGTCATGAAAGAGATGGAAAGAACCATCCTCAAGGAGATGTGTTTTAGTTGGAGCAGAGACCATAATGACCAAACAGGCAAGGTCTATGTTCCGTTGGACAAGAAGAGCATGTTCAGTGTAAATGTTCCGAGAAGAGATGTTGATGAAACTCGTTTCCGAGAAACTAAAAAAGCAGAAATATTCCGAGAGAGGGTAATAGAGATAATGAGGGATGTCGCAGAAAGACTCAAACTCCCCTATGAAATAATGTGATTTAAAAAAATAAATAGACTAAACAATTAAAAAGTAAAAGAGATTTAATATAAAATGAAAGCAATGATTTTAGCAGCAGGCAAGGGAACAAGGATGTCGGAGATAACAAAAGATGAAATCAGCAAACTCTTGCTTCCAATAAAAGGAGTGCCAATGATACAGTACCAAATTGAAAAACTTAAGGAAATAGGGATAAGAGATATATGCATGAACCTTCATTTCAAGCCAGAATCTCTAAAAGAATTCTTAGGAGATGGATCAAAGTTTGGTGTAAAAATTTATTATAATTATGAACCAGAATTGCTTGGAACTTCTGGATCATTGCTTGCTTTCAAAGATATTTTAAATGAAACTTTTTTTGTGATATACGGAGATGTTGTCCATGACATGGATTTGAAAAAACTTCATGATTTCCATAAACAAAGGCAGGCTAAAGCTACTTTGGTTGTGCACAAATCAAGTCATCCAGAAGACAGCGATATTGCAGAGATAGAGGGAGATAAGATAGTGACTTTGCACCACAAACCAGGAACAAGAGAGTTTGGAGACATGGGCAATGCTGCACTCTATGTTGTTGAACCAGTTATATTCAAATATCTTCCGCAGGGGAAAAGTGATTTTATCAAAGATGTTTTTCCTAAGATGTTGGAAGCAGGGGGAAAAGTTTGCGCATATAATACAAATGAATTCATCAAGGACACTGGAACTCCTGAACGATTAACTCAAGTACAACAATATTTAAAAGAACCAAAAAACTAAAAAAGCAATAAATCAAAAACTAAAAAAAGAAAAATGATAATATCCAGAACACCATTAAGGGTGAGTTTTGTCGGAGGAGGAACAGATCTCTTTGGATTTTGCACTAAAGAGAGGGGGGCAGTTGTAAGCACATCTATACAGAAGTATGTATACATTGTGGTTCACTCTTCATTTGACAGAAAAAATAAAATTGTTTATAGTGCTATAGAAGACACAAATAATGTTGACGAAATTCAGAATCTCAGAGTCAGAGAAGCCATGAAGATGACTGGAATAACTAAAGGAGTTGAGATTCATTCTATTGCAGAGGTTCCTGCTGGAACTGGCATGGGGTCTTCTTCAAGCTTTACAGTAGGTCTTTTAAATGCGCTATATGCTTATCAAGGGAAACATGTGAGTGCTGAAAAATTAGCTAGAGAGGCATCAGAAATTGAAATAAATATACTAAAAGAACCAATAGGTATGCAAGACCAGTATGCTGCTGCTTTCGGCGGAATAAATAAGATAGAGTTCTTCGGAAATGAAACCAAAATCAGGCCGATTATTATTGGAAAAAATGAAAAATCCCAGCTTGAAAAGAATTTGATGCTATTTCATCTTGGCGGAATAATGGATGCTTCTAAAATCTTAAGTCGGCAAAACAAGAATCTAGAAGACCCAAATATCTTTAACATGCACCTCCAAATGAGAAATCTCGCTGATGAAATGGAAAAACACCTAACTGAAAATGACATAACCCATTTTGGAGAACTATTAAATAAAAACTGGCTATTAAAAAAACAACTTGCTTCAGGAATATCAAATGAAAATATAGAAAAAATCTATGAAAAAGCTATTTCTGCTGGAGCAATAGGTGGAAAAGTTCTAGGAGCAGGGGGAAGAGGATTTATATTATTCTATGTCAATCCTGAAAAACAAAATGCTGTAAGAAATGCATTGTATGATTTAGATTTAGTTGAATTGAAATTTGATAATAGCGGAAGTAAAATCATTTATGTCGGAGAATGATATGAAAATTCTAATGGACTATGTTGAACATCTTAAAAAAACTGTTGATTTAATCAACCTTGAGCAAGTAAATAAGATTTCTGAAATTTTGTCTAGAGCATATAGAAATGATAAGTCTGTTTTTATTATTGGCAACGGTGGAAGTGCTTCAACAGCCAGCCATTTTGCATCTGATCTTGGAAAAGGAACACTAGAAAGATACTATGATATGCATAAAAAGAGATTCAGAGCTTATTCTTTGACAGATAATGTTGTTTTAATGACTGCTTATGGAAATGACCTTGACTATAATAATATCTTTGCCCAGCAATTAAGAAACCTAATTGAAAAAGGAGATGTTTTGATAGCAATAACTGCCTCTGGAAATTCTGAGAACATCCTTAGAGCAATAGATTTAGCTAATAAACAAGGGGCGACAACGATTGGCTTTCTTGGTTTTGAGGGTGGAAAAGCCAAAGACATGACAGACCACAGTATAATCGTTAAAAGTGAGAACTATGGGGTTATTGAGGATATCCATTTAATGCTGGAACATATGATCTGCCAGAACCTAAAGGATGTTGTCAAGAATATGGAAAATTAGGGGAAATAATCTTTTCTATAAGTTATAAATTATTACAGATAATTTTAAAAAGGGTATTGATTAAATCTTTCATGATAAACGGCAAAAAAGTGGCCTTAATAACAGGCGTGGGGGGGCAAGATGGTTCGTATCTAGCTGAATTCTTACTAGAGAAAGGCTATCTAGTCCGCGGCATAGTTAGAAGAACTAGTTATCCAAATACCCAAAGGGTTGATCATCTTCTTAGTATGCATAGCAATGATTCAGACCCTGATTGCGCCTTTGTGCTTAGGTATGGGGACCTTATTGACGCATCCAGCTTAAGAAATATTATTGAACATGTTCAACCAGATGAAATTTATAATCTGGCTGCACAAAGCCATGTTGGAATAAGTTTTGATAACGGGGCTTCTACACTCAATATTAATTTACTAGGAGTTTACAGAATTCTTGACACTCTAAGAAAAATGAATTATAAAGGAAAATTTTATCAAGCATCTTCATCTGAGATGTTTGGTTCTTCACCACCTCCACAAAATGAACAAACAGCCCTTAATCCCCAGAGCCCATACGGGATATCTAAACTTGCTGCATTTCATCTAACTAAGCTTTACAGAGAAGCTTATGGATTATTTGCGTGCAATGGAATACTATTCAATCACGAATCTCCAAGAAGAGGCTTAAATTTTGTTACAAGAAAGATAACAAGAGAATTGGCAGAAATTTTAGTTGGCCAAAGAAAAAAGATAATACTTGGGAATCTCGATGCTAAAAGAGATTGGGGTTTTTCTAAAGAATATGTTGAAGTAATGTGGAAGATTTTACAACAAGATAAACCAGATGATTTTGTAATAGCCACAGGAGAAACCCATACAGTAAGAGAATTTTTAGAAGAGTGCTTCTCACTTGTTGGGCTAGATAAAGATAAATTCTTTGAATCTCATGATAGATACAGAAGACCTGCAGAAGTCCCAGTATTATTGGGAGATTCTTCAAAGGCAAAAAGAATACTCGGCTGGGATCCAAAAATAAAATTCAAAGAATTGATCAAAATGATGCTGGCTTCAGACTTAAAAGAGAAGTTTGAAACATTAGGAATGCTTCCTATTAATAAAGAGAATAAAGATGATGATTTCTATATTGAAAAAGCAAGAGAATTAGCTAAAAATCTAAGATAAAATGAAGATTATTAGATGGAATGAACCTAGATTTGGCGAAGATGAAATAAAAGAAATAACAAAAGTCGTCAAAGAGAATTATGTAAATGAGGGTCCAGAGACAAAGAACCTTGAGACTCTGTTCAAGAATTACTTAGGTGCCAAGAATATAATTATTACTACTAGTGCAACTGCCGCATTATTCTTAGCAGTAAAGGCAGAAGCAGAATATAGAAAAATCAGTGATTTTGAGGTAATTGTTCCAGATACAACTATGCTAGCAACAGCGAGTGCTGTAAACTGGGCTGGGGGAAAACCAGTGATGGTTGACATTAACAAGGAGAATTTAACAATTGATGCCTCAAAAATAGAAGAAAAAATAAATAAAAAAACCATAGCAATAATCCCGGTTCATGTATTGGGAAGAGCTGCAGACATTCGTAAGATCCTGGAAATAGCTGAAAAACACAATCTGGCTGTTATTGAAGATGCTGCGGGGGCTTTGGGCTCTAAATTACAAGGAAAATTTCTTGGAACAATCGGTAAAATAGGATGCTTTTCTCTCCAATCAAATAAGATAATCACTTCTGGTCAAGGAGGAGTAATTGCCCTGAATGACGACAAACTTTATGAAATCATAAGGCGATACAGGGATTTTGGAAGAATAAGTAATAAGGAATTTTTTCATGAGCTAGCAGGATATAATCTTAAGTTTAATGATTTATCTGCTGCTCTTGCAGTAGCCCAGTTCAGAAGACTCGAAGAAAGAAAGAAAATGCTATTAAACCAGTTTAATCTTTACCATAAAAATATTTCAGATATTAAAGAAGTTAAATTATTTCCCTATAAGGAAGAGGAAATTCCCCTTTGGATTGATGCATATGTAGAAAAAAGAAAGGAACTTTTAGAATTTCTTGCTTCAAATCAGATTTTTTGCAGAGAGTGTTGGCCCTCACTCCATAGAAATCCGCCCTACAAAGATCAAGGAGAAGATAAAGATTTCATAAATTCAAGTTTTGCTTCTGATAATGTAATATGGTTTCCAAATGGCCCGGCAATAAGTGAACAAGACATAGAATTTATCTGCTCAAAAATAAAGGAGTTTTATTCAAAATGATAAACTATTTATTAAAAAAACCCTCTATAGAAGAGTATAAAAAATTAAGAAATTGTGTTGATTGGAATCTTGAATCTAAAGGTATAGATGAAAAAAGAGCTATTGATTCTTTAGAGATATGCCCCCTATGTGTATGCGCTTATGATGATGAAGAAATTGTGGGAATGGTCAGATTATCCGGAGACCTTGGAATGTATGGATATATCCAAGATACAATAGTAATGCCAACGTATCAAGGAAAAGGAATAGGAAAGAAGATGATGGAAATAATATTAGACGCTTTGAAAAATAAAAAAGGATATCTTCTAGGAGTATGCCCAAGTAAAACCTCTGTGCAATTCTATGAGAAATTTGGGTTCAAAAAAAGACCAGAAGACCCAAATGGATTTATGAGCATGGAATTTCAGTAAGATAGTCCGAAAGAGTTTTAATCAAGATTATTTTTCTTGTTTGTCTCATCTAAATACGCTCTAAGCTTACTGTCTTTTGTATTCGCCTTTTTCTCTGCAGTGGTTATGCCCCATTCAGAGACTATTGAATCTTCCAAGGCTATAAAGGCATGGGATTTCATGGCAGGAATCTTTCCAGAATCGCCAACAGAAACAACTCTTTCTTCATCTCCAAAAATAAATCTTACTTTTCCTTTTATCACTACAAAATGTTCATCATTGGGATGAAAACAACCGCCTCTTGCAGAGCCTTTTTTCATCTCCATGAAGGTGAATTCTTTTTCATCTTCTAAAAGTCCCTCTACTAGAAAAATTGTCCCTCTTCTGTCTTCGGTTATTTTGCTGAATTTTGGATCCATTTTCTTTACTAACTTTTTATGTTTTTAAAGATATGTTTTTATATATTTAGTCGTTTATCCAAATATCTCCCTAAGTCTTTTTATAATCCTGGCTTTAGAGTAGCTACGATTCTTCTCATCTTTCCTGTACCAAGGCTCTCTTAAAATCTTCTCCCAAAGATGATCGTCCTGGTCTATTTTTATTATATACTGGATAAATTTACCCATATCCCCAAATTCGTGATAATTTATGAAACTTTTTGTGTTAAAATCCCTAGAGACAGATTTATCACCTATATAGATTGGGATGCTATTGACTAACATTGGCTGAGTCAATTTTTCCGTAACATTCCCTGGCCCAAAAGCATTTTCAAAAGCAATGGTAAACTTATATTTCTTGATGAATTTCAATTTTTCAGCAGGCCAGTTCTTTGATAATCTCGATTTTTTTGGGTCTCCAAAAGATATTGCCGGCATATTATTCATACATCTCCCCGGAGCATCGACATGCTTATATTTGTTCAGTTTTTTGAAAAACTCATTCCGGACAGGAATGTCTTGTGAATATATAAAATTACAGAATTTTGTTTTTTCTTTCTTTATCTTCTTGAAATCAATTTTTTTCTTCTCGAGAGGAAGGCCCTCATTTATAAGATTATGATCTATATACATGTATGGGGGGAGCCTTGCATATCGGGGGTCTTTTACTTCTTCTTCAAATCTAGAACCAAAAGCCCAGTCACACTCACCCATATTGGGCTTTTGGTGCTCTCCCGCAAAAAGTATTATCACGGCGTCCCCTAAATCCTCTTTCTTCACTCTTTTTTTGAATAATGATGCTGCCTTCGTAAAGATCTTCTTCAAGATGAAGTATAGCTTAGGAGAAATCTTTTTTATTGAATTCCCTATTCCGACTACATCCTTTATTCCACCATCAACATAGACTGAATAAAAAAGATAATCTGGCTTATCACTTATCACAACATTATAATATTTTCTTAAGATATTTGTGAAAAAATTATCTTCTGGGTCAAATCCGACACAGAAATACTTAAAATTTATATTTATGGTTTTCTTTTTCATGTTCTACTCTTTTTTATTATTTTAGTGTTTATCTTTCCTTCGTCCACTGGGCTTTTAGCCCTACTAAAAAATTTATTTATTATATACAAGGAAATAAAATATATTATTATTGCGAGAAGGACCATAATCACCGTTATCCATAATTTGGGATTAAATAAGTGACTGAATAAGAACATGAAACCCAACATAATTATTGAAGCAAATAAAGGATAGAATATATCCTTAAGTTTAGGAAGAACTTTTAATTCTTTCTTTGCTTTTGCCGCGTAAATAAACACCACCAAGTATCTTGTTATGAAAGTTGCAATTGAAACACCAACAATAGCCCATGCCTGGCCATAGGGCAAGAGAATTTTTATCATGAAGTAATTGAGAATTATATTCAAGATTGTAGCGAAGACCATTATGACGGTCGCAATTTTTATTTTTTCTTTGGATATGAGTACAGAGTAATATATCGTGCTGGCGATCTCCTCTACAATAAGGAGACATATTAATATTGATGCTACAAGAATTGGGAGAAAGAATTCTTGGGGAACATAGCTTTGACCATAAAGAACACGGATTACACGAAGAATCACAAAAGATAATCCTATTGAAAGGGGTATTGCAAACATCGCAGAGTATTTTATGACTTGTTTAAAACCACGGTCAAATCTTTTCTTCTTTATTTGAGTAAAAATCGGAATGAATATTGCGCCAAGATTTACAAGTGTTGCGATGGGCATTACGATTGACCAGATTGTCGCATAGTACCCAAGGAAATTATTCTCTACAAAAAATCCTAGCATCAACGTATTTATAGAAATAAATATAGTGGAAAATGAAGAAAGGATTATAGCCCATCCAAGAAAGACGACCATTCTCTTTCTTTCAATAGGAATCAATTTTCCTATAAACAACTTTCTCTGTTTGATTAGAACAGTAACTACATAAAATATTATTGAGAGGGTATATGCAATGATAAATACAACAAAAACTGAGGCGACTGTTTTATACATCCCTACAAGCAAAAGGAACAATCCTATTTTAGCTATTTGAAAAAGAACTTCTGAGATAAAATTGTATTTCAATTTTTTTAGTGGATAGAATATTGTACTGAAGAATCCCTGAATTGCCATTGCAAACAAGTATATTGAGCCTATCCTCAGGGGCAGGGCCATCTCTGGTTTATGGAATATTGTCGCGGAAACCCAAGTAGATAAGGAAAAAAGCAGTATCGAAACTACTGCGGACAATAAAATCTTAAGATTAAACAAGAATCTAACTCTTGACCTGGCTTCGATTTCATATTTTTTTCCTTTTGACAGGGAGTCTGCAAGATATCTGGAGAGAGCAGTATTTATGCCAAGGTCTGTGAATGTGGCTATTGTGGCTATAATTGAGAAAATCAAGTTATAGAGACCAAAGAGATCTGGAAGCAAAGCCCTAGCCAAAAGAATTGTAAAAATTAAGCCGCCAACTTTAGATACTAGGTTAACAAATAGGCTAAAGAAAGAATTCTCTACAGATTGCCTTGTTAAGGAGTTTTTACTCTTATCACTAAAGATATCTTTTATTCTGGAAATGTACTCTCGCATACCTAATTATGAAAAAGGGCATTTATATTTCTTGTCTTTTCTCCATTCTCTTTTATACATGCAATAAGTTATAGACCATGTTTTCTTGACTCTTTCTGAGTGCTCATTTATAATATCTATTATCAGATGGAATGCATATCCCAAAAGAATTGGCACGAAAAAATTTATGAAAAGAGATAGAATAAACAGGGCTAAAAGAATCTCAATATTATGAAAAACAAATAAAACTCTTTTCTTGCCTTCTTTTAATAATTCTCTTTCAGCATCTCTTCTAAAATAACTATATGCCTTAAATATAATTTTTCTTTCTAGAGATATAGAGGATGTAGTGGTCAAAATCAATTAAAACAGAAGCTAAGAAGAATAACAAGACAAAAAAGGGATTTATCTTAAGGGGATATAAAATCAATGAAACAACAAGTGATAGGATTGCATGAATATACGGAAGCATTTTATGAATATTATCCAGGCTTTACTCTTTTTTAATGATCTTGAGGAATTCAGCAAAAGCTGGTCTTGTTATAAAGACTCCGACAGTTATCCCTATTGCTGTTGTCAGTGCAAAACCCTTCAACATACCTGCTCCTGCAAACCATAATGGGATTAAAGAAACTATTACTGTTGCATAGGCTGCAAAGATTATGAAAAAGGCTCTTTTGATTCTCTCTTTTAGGCTATAGCTCTTAGATGTCTCAGACTCATCAATCATAACAATCTGATCATCAACCCCTGTACCCAGGGCAGCGATTATACCTGCAATACTTGGAAGATCGAGGTTCCATTTTATCAAAGCAGCTAAGCCCAAAGTCAAGATAAGTTCTGAAATTAGAGTTATTATTACTGGAATGACAATCTTTGGCTTTTTGAATCTTAAATAGATAATTAAAGATACTGCAACAAAAACAGCAATAATTGCAAGGATTATGCTCTGCATAAATTCCTGACCGACAGTTGGGGAGATAGTATCTATTTTATCTATTTTTATCTTAAATGGCAGGCTTCCTGTAATTAAGATAGTCTGCAATTTTTTCATACTGTTTTGGGCATCTTTAACAGCATCTGCTTTAGAATTTCCTACTCCTGAACCAGAAATTGTGACAGTGGTTACTTCTTTTCCTTTTAAACCAGAGGATATAAGAAGCTTATCTAATAATGTATCATCCAAATAAAGATCAATTGTTTCATTTAGATATCCTTTTCCCTGACTTAAATTTTCAGAGAGTCTTGCTGTTGCTTGAGCTTGCCTTTGTGCTGCTTTTGGAGATAAATCTATGGAAAAGCTAAATCTAGCAAGATAGGCATTTCCAGATAATTGCGCAGGTTCAACAAATTCACATGAACCATCGCCTTGGCATACATGCTTAATATCTCCTGCGCCACCAACAAAGACTGTGTCATTACCTATTTTGGCTTCAAATTTTCCTTGTTGAGAAATAAGTTCTTGAAGTTCTTTAGGGGTTGCGCCTGCAATCTCAATAATGAGGTATTGCTCATCTGTAAAAGGATTGCTTGCATCGCGAATAACAACATCTTTAATTCCATAAGTATTAAGTCTTTGTTCTATAATTGCTTTAAAATTAACCATTTCTTGAGAATCGAGTTTCTTTTCAGGAGAAACCAGGGCTCTTGAACCTCCTTGGATATCAAGGCCAGTTTTAATATTCCACTTAGAAAGTTTTGTGACAGTTATTCCTGGATCTTTTGTTGTCAAAAAGATATAATCTCCGGCATCTGTCAGGATTTCTATTTTTACAGAGGGTTCAATTTCTTTTTTAATATCTGAAAAAGAAAAGCTCTCTAGTGAATAATTATCTATAGATTCTACAATCATTCCGACTTTTAAGCCGGCTTTTTCAGAATCTCCTGAAACAAAAGAAACAGTTTTATTATCTATGCTGAAATCTATCTGGGAAGTTTGATATGTGATAAGTTTGTTTTCAGTCTGAATAGTTAGTGTTTTGGGAGTAATCTTTATTTTTGAGATTTCATTATAAAATTCGATGATTGAGTTGATTTTGACTTGGTTTATCTCTTTTAGTATTTCACCTCTTGAAATTCCTGCATTGAATGCAGAAGAATTCACATTTACATCATTAATCTCTACGCCTCCTGAAAAAGCCTTGAAATTAATCATTAAAGCAAGAGCTATGATCAAAGCAATGACCAATACCCATATTCTCCAAGATGTTTTTGCCATGTTTAGTTTAATCCTTTTTTTTGCGCATGCCATTTAAGTATTGAAGCATTCCCTATCCAGGTTCCTATGAGATCTACAAATAATCCTGCTGATAAAACAAAGAATATTTGTTTTAAAACAGGAGACGTGACAATAAAATAAGCAACTAGTGTTGAAACTAATGCTGTTAGGGTCATAATTATTCCGGTTTTAAAAGAAGATTTAATCCTTGAGTTTAGATTGCCCTCTCCTCTTCTTTTCAAGACCTTGGTAGTTAGGAGAGTATCTGTGTCAACAGAGTAACCGACAAGCATAAGCAAGGCAGCAATTCCTGCTGTCGACATACTTATCCCAAAGAGATTTGCAATAACCAAAGCCCCTAGTGTATCAAATAAACCACACTGAATTATAGCTAGGCTTGGAATTGGGGCCCTGAAAATTATAAAGACAGTTATGCCCATGAATATAAAAGCAAGAATTAAAGCAATTATTAATTGTTTATAGAAAGACTTGCTTAAGTTTGAGCCTGAACTCTCAATTGAAGAGTTATCTGATGTTAAGGCATATCCTAACTCCTCTTCTAGTGCTGTTCTTGTTTGATTTGCATCTGCTTGAGTCTCAGCAACAAACGCAATCTGTTTCCCTGAAGAAATATCATTTAAAGTTCTAATAGAAACATCTTGATTCAGCCTAGCTTGTAAAGAATAGGCTAAGTCTTTTGTATTTATCGTAACATTTGTATAAACACTTACTGATGTTCCGCCTGTCAGCGAGACATCTTTGTACATTACATCTCCTGTTGTTACAACCATAAAGACAAGTTGGGCAATAATCAGTATACATACAATCAACCAGATAATCAGGAGTTTTTTATAATTTTTATCATACCATAAAGAACTTGGAGCCAATCTAAGGGGCTTTTTAGGATCTTTTTCTTTTTTTTCCTTTACATTTTCAGGGATATGCTCTTGTTTTTGCTCAATAGCAGGCTTGATTTCCTTTTTTTCGATGACTTCATTGATTTTCTCAGAAGTTTCGTCAGCCTTAACTTCGCCAGTATCGTTAGTATCTTCCATCTTAAATCCTATTTAAAGATGTTTAAAAACCTTTTTAATCTTTAGAAAAGGTTTTTAAATTAGGGCTATTTTGGGAGGATATGCGCTGGTAGTATAGTGGTTAGTATGATTGCCTTCCAAATGAGGGGCATATCCCCTTCATGAACCCCTGAAAAAATCCAGGGTAAGAAAGCAATGGACCCGGGTTCGACTCCCGGCCGGCGCATAGAACCTTAAGTTTGAATTGTGATTGGGGCATAGACACAAAGATTAAAAACCATAAAACTATCTCTTTTAAGAGGTGATGGTCACCAGAAACCTTATTCTGAAAAATACAAAAGGTTAATATGAGATTTCAATATTTATTATATCCTGAAGCACTTAGAAAATTAAAAGAGTCTGGGATTGAAGCAAGGGTAGAAACTCTAAAAAATTCTGAAGATGGACTTCCATACATTGGTGGTCATTTTTTTGAAGATGAAATAGTTGGTTCTGTTCAAGATTTAAAAAAACGAGGATTTTATGATCATCTTCCAAAAGACTTTGAAAAAAAATATAAAACGACCATGAATGGTATTTTAAAGAAACCAGAAGATTTTGCATGGGCGATACAAAGACCTAATGGCACATTAACAGAACCTTGTGATTTAGAAGATTTATTATTATTCTCGGGGGATATTGCTTCAATGGTTATGAAGCCGGAGGAAATATGGGACTATCAAAGATTTGGATTTTCATCTCCTTCTGAATTGGTTGCTGTTGTTGGAGCATTCATCAAACAGCGATCACATGGCCTTGACTCATTTAGAGAGGGTTATAAATGGACAAGAAAGAGAGATGATGGTTCTGAAATTATAACTGAAGTTACTGGCGATTCCAATGCTGACTTAAGAATATTCCAAACAGATATTGCACCATATCCAACTACAGATCCATTTGGAAATCCAATTGGAATGAGACCAGAAATGGATGCTGATAGACATTTTGTTTCAGCAGATCATTCTACTGAAGGAACATTATTAACTGCCGTTATGAAATACATTGAACAAGCAGGTATTAAGGCGACATATCAAGAAGATGATGCAGGAAATCTCATTGAATGGGGCCGTTCTCTTGGTCAAGGTGGTGGAACTTGCGCAGAACATTTTGGGGGATTTGATCAAAATCCAAGTATGTTTTTCTTGGGGTATGATCGACCAATTCCCAGATTAGATGAGGCTAATAAAACAGACGAACCTTCAAATTTTGGATTAACAACCACGAGTCATGGATCATATTTATTATATATCGCCCATAATGGGGATCTTGTTTTATCCTATCAAGATCAAGAGAGTATAAAAAATCCAGTCAAATCAATAAATATAAGATTCTTACCAGATGATGCAGAACATTTAGTGAAAGGATTAATTTATCAATCTGCTAAAGGTCTTGGTAGAACTTCGGCAAATCAACTTTTTGATATATTATCTTACAGGTATTCTCCTAAATTTGTTGAAGATCAAAAACGATTTAAGTAAAGAATAAAATTTATCCTTAATGTTTTATTTTTTAAAAATTTTCTTTGAAACTTTTCAACCTGACAAATCTAACCTAAGCTTTGATTAACGGCCGGCGCATGTTTCTCTTTAATATATTTCAAATCCTGAAGAACGCACCCGGAAGGATTTGAACCCTCGACCTACGCCTTAGGAGAGCGCCGCTCT
>CAYPSK010000018.1:0-13720 GCA_964413705.1 Candidatus Woesearchaeota archaeon
ATTCATAATGAACAAGTAGACAAAAGTTTTGAATTTGTAAGCATAATTGATACCACAATCCTTCCTAAAAGTGCAGGCATAATTCCTATGGGAGATTCTATGACCATCCCGGTTAGTGTTCTTCCAACAAATAGGGTAAAATATAATTTTAATTTTGAGTATTTTGTAAGAGATAACTTCGGCAATTCAATAAAAGACACAATGTTTGTCAAGATTTTGCCTATTTCAGAGATTCTATCTGTGGAGATACCAAAAGAAGTTGCAAGAGATGATACATTATTACCTGTGAGAATAATTAACAAAGAGAACATAAATCTTGGAGATGTTGTTATAACTGCTGATACAGGTGCATTCATGGCTTCAACAACACTGGCAATTCCAGCAAATGCTGCAGTTACTGCAAATATTCCTTTAACAGGAACAAAGATAAAGACCTCTGAAGCAGGCATATATTCAATAAAAGTAACCCTATTCTTAAATAATGAATATAATTATACAAATGAAGATAACATAACACTAAAAGAATTTTCAAGCATCTTGGTAGGAGATAGTATAAAGCGGGTTTTTTTTGGATATACAAAAACCCTTGTAAGAACAAATAACGGGAACATTAAACAGATAGTGACTATTGAACTGCCTTATTCTAATTTTATTGAAAAGACCTTTACACATTTTGACATTGAGCCAACAGGAAGGATGCAATCAAAAGAAGGAGCAATGTGGCAGAGACAGCTTGCTCCAGGAGAGAGCTTCACAGTCCATGCTATAACTGATTATACTCTACTGATTGTAATAATACTATTGATTATAATTGCGATAGTTGCATACATCTTAGTGATAAGAAGAAGGATGGTGGTGCATAAAAAAGCAATTCCAATAAGAACAAAAGGCGGAGAATTTGCATCAAAAATTATAATCCTATTGAAGAACGTCAGCACCAAAGAAATAACAAATCTCAACTTAATGGACAGGCTTCCTTTGACAACCCAATTGTATGAGAAATTCGGTTCAATCAAGCCAGATAAGACTGGAAAACATGTGATTGAATGGAACTTTCCCGCGCTCTTGCCAGGAGAAGAAATAGTTGTTTCATATGTTCTTTATAGCAAGATTCAGATGGTCGGAGCAATAAACCTGCCAACAGCAAGCCTGAGCTTCACAGAAGCACAAGGCAAAAGAAAAACAGTTCTATCTAATAAGATTCTAGTTAATGCAGGTTCTTAAACTAGGCCAGCATTAATCTTTTTAATGGCTTAAATTTAAATATCTAAAATATATCTATATCTGTAAAAGATGGCACGAGAAAAGCAAGAGAAAAAAACCAAAGAAAGTATGGAAAAAATCAAAGGATTTATTTCAATTCAAGAAGCTCTTGATAAGAAAAAAGGCAAAGTCTCTCTTCATGGATGGGTTCATAGAGAAGCGAAGATGAAAGATAAGATCTTCTTGGTTCTTAGGGATTCTTCAAACATAATTCAGTGTGTCATCAAGCAAGATATGGTCTCTAAAGGCCAGTGGCAGGCTCTCCAAAAAGTATTAGTTGAAAGTTCAATGGAAATTGAGGGAACAATAAAAGAAGATAAAAGATCTCCAACAGGCTATGAAGTAGAGGTTTCAAGTCTGAAGGTTATAGGCTATGCAGAACCCTACCCTATAACAAAGGAAATTAATGAAGAATTACTCTTAGATAGAAGACATTTATGGCTAAGGTCAAGAAAGATGACTGCCATAATGAAAATAAGAAGCACTGTTCTTGAGGCAATTCATGAATTCTATCATGCAAGGGGATTTTATGAATATCAGAGCCCAATTTTTCAAGCTGTTCAATGCGAAGGTGGTTCAACACTATTTGAAGTAAAGTATTTTGATACTAAGACTTATCTTGCACAGACCTGGCAGCTCTATGCAGAGCCAGCGATATTTGCTTTAGAAAAGATTTATACCATTGCACCTACCTTCAGGGCAGAAGAATCAAAAACATCGAGGCATCTTACTGAGTTTTGGATGCATGAGATGGAAGTTGCTTGGGCCTCTTTTAAAGATATCCAGGATTATGGTGAATCCTTAATAAAGCATATTGTCAAGAGAGTTCTAGAAAAAAATAAACAAGATCTTGAAATCCTAAACCGAGATGTAAAAAAACTTGAGCCGACTCTGAAAAAGCCTTTTCCAAGGATGACTTACGACGAAGCAATTAAGCTGCTTGAGAAAAAAGGACTCAAGATTGCTTGGGGCAAAGATCTAAGGACTCCAGAAGAAGATAAGATAAGTGAGTTATATGATGTTCCTATTATAATCTCAAACTATCCAAAAGAAGTCAAAGCATTTTATATGCGAGAAGATGAAAAAAATCCAAAAGTTGTCCATGGTTTTGATTGCATTGCTCCAGAACACTTCGGAGAAATAATTGGTGGAAGTGAGAGAGAGCCAGACCTAGAAAAGCTAAAGAAAAGACTTAAAGAAATGGGTGAGAAAATAGAAAAATACTCATTCTATTTAGATACAAGAAGATATGGCTCTGTTCCCCATGGTGGCTTTGGCATGGGTGTTGAGAGGCTTCTAGCTTGGATTTGTGGTCTAGAAAGCATAAAAGATACAATATCCTTTCCAAGAACAATCAATAGAGCAACCCCCTAAAACTAGAAAAATTTTAAATTTCCTAAAATAAAATGCCAAAAAAGATAAAACAAGAGCAGGCTTTCAAGTTAAGAAAAATAAAACACTCAAAGCGAGACATAATCGCTCTTATCCTCTCTTTGATTGCTGTCAGCTTTTTGATTTTATACGCAGTTTATTTTCTCGCTGAAAAAGCTTCTATAATAAATCTCTTAGAAGATCCAAAATTTCCTGAACTTAGTGTTATCTGGCCAGCTTTTATTATCGTTATGGCTCTTATCTGGGTTGTTTTTTCAATAGTAATGGCATTTATAATCTATAAAATTGAAAAAAAACAATACAAGTGGTACTCTCTCTTAATTATATCATTAATTTCAATAGTATTTTTTAGAGTAGACACTTTAATTCTAGGAATAATTGCTAGCCTTCTTTATTATAAAGAACATCACTGAAAAAAAGTATGTTCTAGAACATAAAACTTTAAATAATCCCTCCGACTTTATCTTTAATAAAAGAAGGTAGAAAAAATGGTAAGATTTAGATGTAACAAATGTAATTTTGGATTTGACAGAAAAGACCCTCCAAGACTCTGCCCTTTTTGTGGCTCAGAAGGCACTGTCTATCAAGAAGGAGATGCAACAGCTGTTCTAAAAGACGTTGATTCCATGACCGAATAAGATTTAAAATAAATTTTAAATTTAAAAAATGAAAATCCAAGACATAGAATTAGAGTGGCTTAAGCACTCTTCTTTTGAAATAAAGTTTAAAGGAAAGAATATTTTTATTGATCCTTTTAAGATAGAGACCCCTGATAAAGCAGATTTTATTCTTATAACTCACGATCACTTTGATCACTGTTCTATCCAAGATATAGAAAAGATAACAAAAGATGGAACAATGATCCTCTGTACTCCTGACTGCCAGAGCAAAATAACTAGGATTAATAAAAAAATAGAGATAATTATCATGGAGCCAGGGAAAGAAGTTTCTTTTGAAAGTCTTAGAGTTAAGGCTACTCCAGCATATAATTTAAACAAGCAGTTTCATCCAAAATCCGAGGGCTGGGTAGGATATGTGCTTCAATTAGGTTCAACAGTTGTTTATCATGCAGGAGATACAGATTTAATAAAAGAAATGTCTGATCTTGTAGGTTATGGAAAAAAAGGAAATTTTTTCATCGCACTATTGCCAATTGGCGGCACATATACTATGAATGAAGAAGATGCACTCAAAGCAGCCCAGGTGATTCATCCAAGCCTTGTTGTTCCAATGCACTATGGCTCCAATGATATAAAAGATAATTCCTCTAAGTTTCTTTCTTTATGCAAAGAAAAAGGAATTGATGCAATAATCCCTAAATGATTAAATATAAAATCAATAATAATCATTAGATAACAATAATGCTTTTAAAATAAGCATTTCTAAAGATGAATGGGGTTTGGATTTTTAGCAACTAAACGTTTAGAAGGGCTTGTTTCTCAAGCCTCTGATGTGGCTACTCAAAGACAAGAGTTATTATTCCAGTTATTAGTGAATTTTGATAAAGTGAGGGGCCATAAAAAGAAAAGAGGCCCCTGGGCTTATGAAATAGCACACAGAGTATATATTCTGCAAAACATGGATTTAATTCCAGATATCTGGAATTTTAATGAATCAAATGGCCTTGAAAGAATTTATGACACAACACTGTTAAATGTAGATTTAAGGAGATTAGAAGAAGAGCGTTTTGTTTCATATAATACAGGTTATAGGGTTGGGGATAGTGTTTGTGATAGTTATTTTAAAGGGAGATTAGATTTAGAAGGAAAGAGTGCACCAGACTTTGCCAGGATTATAGAACAAACTGCACATCGAGTTGTTGATGATCTTGCAAAGATTCTTTATTTTGCCCAGCATGGCAAAGGGAAGGTTGATTCAATAAAGTCAAGAAAAAAATGTTGCCCCTATAAAATCAATGAAGGCAGATATGATAAGGCAATGGCACTCTATGAAAGATTAAAAGATCCTCGCCCAAGAAAACAGCATCTTCTCTAAGACCCAAATATACTTCCAATTCTGTTTTTCACACATTTTTTAAATCCCCAGTTCTTTGAATTATTGGGTCCATAGTTCAATGGATAGAACTGCCGGCTTCGGTTCGTATGAAAACCAAGGTTTTCCTAACAAGTCACCTTTCCTTTTAGGTAGCTTGAGAAGAAACCGGCTGATGGGGGTTCGAATCCTCCTGGACCCGTCGGATTCGAATATATTAAATAATAAAAATTAAAAAATGGCAAAAATAACCAAAAAACAAGAACAAGAACTTTTTTATGTTCTGAACAGAGAAAATGAAAAACTCAAGATGATTTTCTCATCTATAAAACTGATAGATAAAAAGTTTTCTCAGGCATTTAATCTCGTCCAGTCTTATTATAAAGACATGAATCACTTCCTTAATAAGAAAGAGTATGTTAAGGCGTTTGAGCTTCAGAACTATGTATGGGGCATTCTTGATTCACTTGCCATTATGAAAGCAATTAAAGTCTCAAGAGAAATGCAGAAATGGTTCAAAGCAGAGTTTGGATGATATGCAAAAAATAATATTCAAACAATATAATAATAATCTTTTTAAACCAGTTATTCATAAAAAATCATGCTAGAAAACATAATATTGTTTTCTGCAGGCTAAAATCGGAAATTTAAGAATGATAAAACTAATAACCGCAGAGAGTGTTGGAGAGGGTCACCCAGATAAGATATGTGACCAGGTTGCAGATGCAATTCTAGATGATTTACTCAAACAAGATCCTGATTCAAGAGTTGCTATAGAATGCCTAACAAAGAATTCTATGATAATTGTAGCAGGAGAAGTTAAGACTGAGGGATATTGTAATGCTCAGAACATAGTCCGAAAAAAACTCCAGGACATAGGTTATACTGATCCTAAGTTTGGTATAGATTATAATGACTGCGCTGTCCTATCAGCGATTCAAGAGCAGAGCCCAGATATCTCAATAGGAGTTACAGCAACAGATGATAAAGAGCAAGGCGCTGGAGATCAAGGCATTATGTTTGGTTATGCAACAAATGAAACTCCTGAATTTATGCCCATGCCCATCATGTTAGCTCATAAACTTGTCAAGAGACTCTCTGAAGTCAGAAAAGCTAGCCTGATAAAAGGACTTGGTCCAGATTGCAAGTCTCAGGTAACAATTGAGTATGAAAATGATAAGCCAAAAAGAATTCATACAGTGGTTATTGCTCAGCAGCATACAAATGATATTGAAGAACAAGACCTTAGGAGAGAGGTTTTTGATAAAGTAATCAAGCCAGTCTGCGGTAATATGCTAGATCAAGGAACTATTTTGCATATAAATGCAACAGGAAAATTTGTCATCGGAGGCCCAGAAGCAGATTCAGGAGTTACTGGAAGAAAAATAATTGTTGATTCATATGGCGGAGGCGGAAAGCATGGCGGAGGAGCATTCTCTGGCAAAGACCCAAGCAAAGTTGATAGGTCAGCAGCCTATGCTGCAAGATACATAGCAAAGAACTTAGTTGCTGCCGGAGTTTCAGATGAGATTGAAGTTCAATTAGCCTATGCAATCGGAGTCTCTGATCCACTTTCAATATATGTCAATACTTTCAACAAAGGAAAGGTTTCAGATGAAAAAATAGTTGAAATAATCAAGAAAGTATTTCCTTTAAAGCCAGCAGAGATAATCAAACATCTTCAATTGAAAAGGCCAATCTACCAGAAGACAGCATGTTTTGGCCATTTCGGAAGAAACGACCCTGATTTCACTTGGGAGAAGCTCGACAAAGTCGAAGAGATAAAGGGGCTTCTGTGATTTGACCTCATTGGAAAAGATTAAAAAGCACTTAGCATAAAAGAGGAGATGGACGCCACAGAATGGATTCTTAAGGACAGGGAAAGAAAAAAAAGCATAAAACTTCCTTCATGTCTTTTTAATCAGGAGATAAGTAAAGTTTTAGATCGAAAAATAGCTACACACAACCCAAGTGTAATTTCTAGTTTTTATGAAAATTGGGAGAATCACATTGACAAGGAAGTTTTTATCAAGATTTCTAAAGAATTAGAAAAAATTGATAAAATTAATGAAGAAGATTCAAAAATTTTAGATTTTCTTTGTAAGAAAGAAAAAATAGACCCTGAAATCTTCTTAGATTTTGTTGGCAACTTATATTATATTGAGGATTTACTATCAGAATTGAATGAGCACAAAGATTTAAGTAAAACTATAAGGATTTCTTTGATTTTGTTCTGTTATTTGAATCTGGTTGAAATTTTTAATAAATATATCTCGGATATAGTCAGAGAGCACATAGAAAGTAATAATTTATTTAATGAGTATAAAAAATATTTAGAAAAATTTGATGAGTTTAGTTACCCTGAGATAGGGCCAACATTGAATGCCTTAAAAAATTTATCTAAATTGTCTCGGGAGGAGTTAGATAGAACAATCTTAGGGAGAAATCGGCTTTTAAGGAACAAGATAAGTCATGCGAATATATACTATGATAAAGGAAAAGACCTTTTTTATACGGTCGCAGGCCCAGATTATTCTATTTCAGATTTTATAAAGGATTTTGGAGAGTTACACAATTTCGTGAAAAATATGGCCTTCAGGCTAAATGGTGACAGTTCAGATGTTTTAGGAAAAGTATGCTCGGCGTTTAAAGAATTAAGAAAGAAATATCTTGCAGTAGGAAGATCTCATCTAAGCAAATCTTTTCGCTATATTAAATTTGAATGGGAATAAAAATGAAGGTTATTTATTTGGATACGAATAAATGGATTTTGTTATCAAGAGGATGGTATTCTGGAAAAGGAGAGGAATATGATCTTGTTTTAGAGATAAAAGAGAAAATTATGCGGGGAAAAATAAGGGTAGTATTATCATTATCAAATGTAGAAGAGACTTTAAAACAAAGTGATAAAGAAAGAAGGGAAAGATTGTTGGATTTTATGCTAGATTTATCTCAAGGGTATACTATTGCGCCCTACCCCGCAATTAAAGATATAGAAATAAAAAATGCTTTTAAAAAAATTTTGAGTTTTCCCGAGATGGATTTGAATGCAATATTGTTTCGTAGGGGACTGTCAGGATTATTTGGGAAAGTTCCGACTATACTAGTGGGGGTTCCAGAAGAAACAAAGAAGGTTATGCTTGAAAAAGTGGATTCTCTAGAAACTATGAGAAAGATATTAAAAAGTTCAGATTTACGGGATGAATTTTGTTTGAGTCATATCGGCGATGCTGAAGTAACCAAAAAAATTGAGGAAGCAAGAAAGAATGAACGAAAGTTCCCTGATAAGGTATTAAATAATAAGCTAGTGATGGTAGAATTTATTTTAGATTTTATTGTTCCACATTTAATAAGGTTTACACTTGAAAATAATCTATCTAAAGAAGCGATACTCAATCCGTCTGATCTAGGACGAGTAATGAAATTATTTCAAAGTATGCCTGCGACATATTCTTTTTTTTGTTTAAATGATATGCGAAATAGGAATATGGACAGAAAAGTAAATTTGCATGATCAAAATGACATTTTTTCATTTTCAGTCGCAATTCCTTATTGCGATATTGTTTTTGGGGAAAAAATGTTTATTTTATTAGCAAAGCATTCAAAATTAGATAAAATTTATAATAAGAAGATAACTTCTTCTTTCAAGGAGTTCAAACAACTAATTTCTTGATCCATCAAAATAAGTCATTCTAAAAATCTATAAATCCCATTTCATAAACAAGTTTGAGGGGTTGTAGTCTAACTTGGTTATGATTAGACGTTCGGGAGAGCCTTCTTAAAAAGAAGCCTCGGGAAGAAATTCCTCCGGAAAACGTCTAGGTCTGGATTCAAATTCCAGCAGCCCCATCCTTCCCCGTGTTTCCAAATGACAAAAACAAATAGTCTCTAAAAGAAAGAATTAAAAATATCATTAACTTAGATAAAATAGAGAAAATGTTAGACACAAGCCAAAGAATGAGTAGACCTGGTTTAATAAGATTAGCTGATGAAGTGGCTAGAAACCCTGGGAAACTTACCCCGGCTGTCCGAAGAAATTTGGGTCCTTTAGTGAGAAGTTTATCTCGAAGAGGGGGCGTTTTTGATAATGCTTATAATCACAATGAAGTTCAAGCCGAAAGAACTTCAGATAATGAATGGATTTATAGAAATGTTTCTGGTAGAAAATTACCATTAACTGAAGTTTATGATTGGTTAAAAAGTATGGTCTTATTGACATATACTGCGTCCTTGGCTTGTTGGAAAGGAGGATATGGTAATGCTATTCGTTATGAAAGAAAATGTGCTATTGACAGAACAAGAATAGATCCTCATGTTTTTGATGTTCTTCTTGCTCAATGATTACCTAAAATAATAGGGGAGTACAAGCCCCCGTAATCCCCATTATCCTTTTCCCATAACCTTTTTAAAACTCTCTTGTATATTTATTTCATGAAAAAGAGGGGAAAGAAGCCAAGTATGCTCTTTGCAGCAGTAGCGACTCTAACCGGAACAATTATTGGGGCAGGAATTCTCGGATTGCCCTATGTATTTTCAAAAGCAGGTTTTTTAATAGGATTGATAGACTTGATTATCTTAGGGGTTTTAGCTCTTTTCATTAACCTATACTTGGGAGAAATAATCTTAAGGACAAAAACACTGCATCATCTTCCAGGATATGCTGAGAAATATATCGGAAAAAAAGGAAAGTATCTGATGCTTATCTCCAGTTTGACTTTTCTTTACGGGGCTTTAATAGCATATACTATCGGAGAGGGTCAAGCCTTAAGCTATGTTTTGTTCGGAAATTTAAACTTCTCAATTATGATGAGCCTGATTTTTTTCTTTGTTATGCTGCCAATAATCTATTATGGTATAAAAGCACTTGAAAGAGGAGAGACAATAGGCTTGGTTGCAGTCAGTGCGATAATTCTTGCAATATTTTTCTTTTTTGTATCAAAAATAAATATAAATAATCTTATGTTCATTTCTCCAAGCCCAATAATGTGGTTTATGCCCTATGGTGCTATTCTTTTTGCATTTATGGCTTTCTCTGCTCTGCCAGAAGTTAGAGAAGAACTTAAAGGGCAAGAAAAGAAGATGAAAAAAGCAATAATCCTCGGAAGCTTGATACCTATTGTTCTCTATATTCTCTTTGTTGTGGCTGTTCAGGGATTTTCAGGGCAAAATACTCCGGAAATTGCCACAATCACCCTGGGAAAACTTCCCACTTTGCTCGCAATATTCACTATGTTTACAGCGTTCTCTGCCCTAGGAATTGCTCTGAAAGAGATTTATACCTTTGATTTCAAAATCAAGCACAAAGATGCCTTTGCCCTGGCATTTTTTCCAGTATTTATAATCATAGTTGTTATGTTCCTGCTTGATTTAGTTAATTTTGTAAAAATAATCGGATTAATTGGAGGTATTTCAGGGGGCCTTGCTGGAATTCTCATCCTCTTTATTATAAAGAAAGCAAAACAAACAGGAAAAAGAAAACCCGAGTACTCTATTCCAGTGAGTTGGCCAATAATCCTTATCTTATCTTTGATTTTCCTTGCAGGAATAGTCTATCAATTTGTATTTTAAATTCTAAAATGATTTCCCAAAAAACCCAGAATAAATTTGAAAAACAAGGATATAGGCTCGTTGGAAAACATAGTGCAATAAAAATATGCTCTTGGACAAGGCAGGCTATAAGGGATAAAGATGTCTGTTATAAAGAAAAATTTTATGGCATATCAAGTCATAGATGTGTTCAGATGTCTTGCACTCTGAAAAATTGCCAGAACCAATGTATTCATTGCTGGCGAGACTTAAGTTATACTGATAAAGGAAAAGTTTTACATGCAGACTCCCCAAAAAGGATAATTGATGGTTGCATAGAACAGCAAAGAAAGATATTACAAGGTTTTAAAGGAAATGAAAACGCAAACCTAAGAAAATTTCATGAAGCAATTAATCCAACGCAGTTTGCAATAAGCCTAACTGGGGAAGCAACACTCTATCCCTATCTCTCTGGCCTTATAAAAGAGCTCAAAAAAAGAAAAATCAGATCATTTCTTGTCACAAACGGATTATTACCTGAAAAATTAAAAGAATTAAAAAAGAAAAATGCTCTTCCCACCCAGCTCTATCTTTCCTTAGTCTATCCAAATGAAAAGATATTCAGAAGAATCACAAATAACTATGAAGAAGATGCATGGAAGAAGTTAAAGGAGAGTTTGAAATTATTAAAAAACTTATCAAAATCAACAAGGACAGTCTTAAGAATTACCTTAATCAAAGGCATAAATGATTCAAACCTTGAAGAATATTCTAGTTTAATAAAAAAAGCAATGCCCCAGTTTATTGAAATAAAAAGTTATATGGCAATAGGCCATTCTAAGGCAAGATTAGGTTATAATCAAATGTTGTCTTTCAAGGAAATTATGGCATTTTCAAGAAAATTATCTCAACTTTTAGGTTATCTGCTTAAAGATTATTCTAAGGCTAGTCGTGTGGTTTTGTTAGTAAGAGACAAATCCGTCAAGCAATTTATCTTGTAAGATACTGCCTTTGCCCACTTTCCTTGAAAATCTGTAAAGATAACGTGGCAATTAAATTTTTTCATAAATTCTTGTTCTTTTTTTAACCACCCAATTTTCTCCCATTCTTTGTTTAAGATTAAAATCGTTGGAGATTTATAAATTAAATTCCATCTGATAAAGAAATATAATCTCTCGAAAATTAATGCACTTTTGACGCCACTTTTTCTGCTATTTCTAAATTTTGTATGTGAAAGGGGGCTAGTATTAGTAATTTCAATAGGTATTGTTACATTTTTTTTAGTAAAAACGATATCTGCCTTTAAATCATCAAATTTCTTTTTTTTGCTTATTACTCCAAATTTATCCAATTCTTCTGCAAGTTCCCCCTCTTCTCTTGATTCTGTACTAAATATATCTTTTATTTTTAATTCCCACTCATCTAGATAAATTCCAACATTAATTGGGGTGACTTTATAAGATAAAGTTGAAATGATTTTCTCCGTGAGTATTTTTCTGGGTACTGATATTCCCACAGATTTGGAAATAAGAAAATGAATTTTACTTCCAAAAAATTTATTAGACTTTCTAATAACCAATTTGTCTTCCATTTTTTCTATTCGACAATATTCCCCCTTTGCAGTTTCACCAAATTTAGAGTTATACACGGTTATTCCTACATTATTTGACTTACTCGTTATTCTCACACACCCATTCAAAAAAATTAATTTTCCTTTAGGAATTTTTTTATGTTCTTCCTTCAAAGAAACTGAGCAGTAATAGCCTCTTTTAGTTCCTTTAGCTATTCCCCATTTGTTTAATTTATGGAGTCTTGATTTAGCAGCAGAGTAACTAATATCCATAAATTTCGCTACTTCTTTGATTGAAAGAGGTCTCCCATATCTTTCAAATAAATTTATAATTGGAAGATAAAATTTTGGGTCTCTTTTTTCTTCTTCTATTATTTTTTGATAGTTTTTCATATTGATCAAATCCCCTTTAATATATAAATGTTTCTATATGCATGTTGGTTTTTCCAAGAATAGATTAAAAGGAGAAAATATGCCCCATCATCGAGAAGTCAAGAAATTTACAAAAGAAATTTTAAAATTTCTTCCAAAATATAAAATTGTGGACGAGAAGAAAAATTCACGAGTTGTTTTGCTCTCTAATGGAAAAAAACCAAAGAGGATTTTAAAAACATCATAAACCTTTCATGCTCAAAAATTAAGAATTTTTGGCACACCGAGAATGTTCGAATTCTCGCTGAAACGAAAGGTTTATAAATATACTTCACAAAAATATTTCATGGCAAGCGAAAAACCAAATTTTAATGTTGTATTTGTGGGTCATGTCGACCACGGAAAAAGTACAGCAGTCGGTAGAATGCTCTACGAAGCAGGTGTTTTCTCAGAGCAAGAGCTAGCGAAGATGAAAGACATAGCTGAAAAGCTAGGTAAAAAAGGATTTGAATTTGCTTATGCAATGGATAGGTTTAAAGAAGAAAGAGAAAGAGGATTAACAATTGACTTAGCATACAAGAAATTAATAACAAAGAAATATGCCTGCACAATCATTGATGCACCTGGCCATAGAGACTTTGTCAAGAACATGATTACTGGAACATCACAAGCAGATGCAGCAGTTCTAGTTGTGGCTGTTCAACATGGAGTCATGGCGCAGACAAAAGAACATTTATGGCTATGTAGAACAATGGGTGTTTCACAGATAGCAGTTCTAATCAATCAAATGGACACAGTTAATTTTGATCAAGCAAAATACAACAAAGTTGTTGAAGACTTGAAAGTTCTATTGAAAGCAGTTGGTTATAAAATTGAAAAAATCAATTTCATACCAGCGAGTGCATATAAAGGAGATAATATTACAAAAAAATCAGAAAATCTAAAGTGGTACAATGGTCCTACTTTACTTGAGCAACTAGATTTATTTGATGTACCTCAGAAACCAGTTGACCTGCCTTTAAGAATGGCTATTCAAGATGTCTATTCAATTACTGGTGTTGGAACAGTTCCAGTTGGAAAGATTGAGACTGGAAAAGTCAAACCAGGAGACAAAGTAATAATCTTACCTGCTAAAACAGGAACAGGTGTTCATGGAGAAGTCAAGACAGTTGAGATGCACCATGAAGCTCTAAAAGAAGCAATTGCCGGAGACAATGTCGGATTAAATATTAGAGGGGTTGGAAAACAAGATATTACACGAGGAGACATAATTGCTGCAGAGAACAATCCTCCAAAAATTGTTGAGGAATTCACAGCACAAATAGCAGTAATCAATCATCCAACTGTAATTGCAAAAGGATATACTCCTGTATTACACATTCACACAGCTCAAGTTCCAGTTCAATTCATATCCCTAGATAAGAAACTTGATCCAAAATCAGGACAAGTCTCAGCAGAAAATCCAGATTTTCTTAAAAATGGGGATGTTGCAATTGTCAAGCTAAGGCCAGTCAAGCCAGTAGTTATTGAGAAACAATCAGTGAATCCTCACATGGCAAGATTTGCAGTTAGAGACGCTGGTCAGACAGTTGCTGCAGGAATCTG
>CAYPSK010000019.1:0-13622 GCA_964413705.1 Candidatus Woesearchaeota archaeon
TTGAGAAAGTATTGATTATCAAGCCTGTTCTAAAAGAACTCGTGATGTTAAGCAAGAGTGATGGGAAGAGAAGAGAGAAACAAGATGTTATTCTTGCTAGCAAGATCGTTCTTATGTTCTTCAATAAAATAAAAGATAGGCTGGAATATGTTCATGAAGTTGATGGAAAAGCAATTGAGGGAAAGGCTGATGATGAATTGATTAGGACCGCATATGCAAAATCTGCCTTAGTCGGAACAATGGACAAGGAACTAATAAAAAGGTTGAAAGATAAAAAAATCAAAGTAGTCATAATCCGGCAGCAGAAATTCTTAGAAATCCAATAATTTTAGATAAAATTAAGAAATAGATTAAAAACTCAAAAACAAAGATTTTTAAATGTAAATTTTATCTCTTAACTATAAACTATTAGTCCGTAGTGTCTAAAACACGCTAAAAACAACGAATAAAAAATGTTCTTTATTGTAAAGGCAAAAGACCATGTAAGAGTAGAACCTCATTTGTTTGCTCTTCCTGTCAAGGAAGCAGTAAGAAAACAGCTCGAAAAAACTTATGATAATTTTATCGACGAGGAACTTGGGGCAGTTATAACTGTGCTTGATGTTGAAAATGTCAAAGAGGGAATTTTGATTTCCGGAGATGCTGCAGCTTATTATTCTTCAGAATTTTCTTTACTTGTGTTTAAACCAATTTTGCAAGAACTTGTCTATGGAGAAGTCACAGAAATAACTAATTTTGGGGCTTTCATGAACCTTGGAACATTTGATGCTATGATACACATAAGCCAGACAATGGAAGATTTTGTCAATTTCTCCAAAACAGGGACTTTGATGGGGAAAAATACAAAAAGAGTTCTTAAAAAAGCAGACCTTTGCATGGCAAGAATTGTGGCCATAAGTTTCAAGACTGTACCACCAAAGATTGGCTTGACAATGAGGCAGCCAGGACTTGGGAAAATTGAATGGATACAAGAAGACAAGAAAAAAGCTAAAGCTTTGGCCATCAAAATGGAAAAAATGGCTGGAAAAGAAGATAAAGGCAAGAAAGGCAAATCTGGGAAGGAAAAAGGAAAATGAGCACAAAAACAAAAGTCTGCAAAAAGTGCAAGATTGTTGTTGAAGACCAAACATGTCCTATCTGTCAAGGAAATCAATTAGTTGACAGTTGGAAGGGCAAGATTATTGTTCTAGATGCTGAGAAAAGCGAGATCACAAAAAAGATAGCGATAAAACAAAAAGGGACCTATGCTTTAAAGATAAGATAAATCAAAATTATAAACACCCTAAATCAAGACTATAAACAATGATAACTATTGAAAAAAAAGAAGATAAACCCTTGCTGGATAGAGAAGAGGTCTATGCTATTGTCAAAGAAAAAGTGACCCCTTCATTGACATCGATGCAGGAAGAGATTGCCAATAAATTAGAAAAGAAAAAAGAACTTGTGGTAATAAAGAATGTCTATCCAAGATATGGAAAACAAGAGGCAAGTGTTGTCGCATATATTTATAATTCAGAAGAATCCTTGAAAAAATTCGAACCGAAGAAGAAAGAGAAGAAAGTAGCGGTTGAGGAAAAGAAATAAATATAAAGTATAATAGCCCAGGATATATAATAATAAAAGATGAAGATTATGCGCTTTGTTTAGAAATAATGCGCTCTTTACTAAAACATATAATATTAAGATGGCAGGAAAACACAAAAAAAAGAACAAGAAGCAGAGTGAAAGATGGAAAAAATATACTGTCAAAGGAGATAGTATAGAGAGGAATGCAAAGTTCTGCCCAAGATGCGGGCCAGGTATATTTTTATCTGAGTCAAAGAGTAAAGACAGGCTCTATTGTGGAAAGTGCCATTATACAGAGTATAAAAGATGATAAAAAAGAGGAGAAGATAAAAGATAAATGGAATTTACAATATTCATACCAATTGGAGTCATACTATTTTTGATAATATACTTCTTTGCATTCAAATTCAAGAATGACAGGTATACTGTAGACTTCTTCAGGAAAAACAGGGGTTTTGGACACCCTTATGGTGCTGAGCCCAACCTTGGCTGGGGAAACGTGCCTAAAGGCATCTAATAGAGGGGATTCTTCTTATTTCTAGAAGTATGATTTGTTCAAAAAAACCTCCATCTAGAAAGAGACTTACGTCTTGACTGTAAAAACCCTGAGGGAAGCTCTCGAACAGTTCAAAAAGATTTGTTCTCAAGACTCCCCCTGGGCAAAAAGAGGTGATACTTATGTTAGTACTTTATAGTTTATAAATCTTTCGTTTTTTATTAATTACATAGTGACAACTACTTTTGACAACTACGGAGTTACTAGAAAGGGAGTATATTAAGATATATGCTAAGCTATACCTTAATTAATATATCCCCTAATAAACTCTGGAAAAAGTTTATTAATCAGCAGAGATAAGTCTTAGATGGAAAAAGAAGTAAAACTGATTCCTGAAGAAAAAAATGAAAAAAGCCTAAATCTAGCTAGTGCAAATAAGGCAGATAAAGTAGGCCAAGACCAGATATATGACCTGCTGGTTTCAAGAGAATTGAGTTGGCAGGCACTTCTTCTTGACTTAATCAATACTGAAAGGCTTAATCCCTGGGATATTGACCTTTCTATACTTGCCAAAAGGTATGTTGAAAAAATCAGGGAGCTTCAGGAAATTGGGGAGAATGCTTTTTTTATATCCTCTAAAGTCTTGTTTGCTGCAGCTATCTTATTAAGAATAAAGTCACAAATCTTGCACGAGAATATAAAAGATATTGATGAAATTCTTTTTGAAAGCAAGAAGAAATTAAGAGATGAGCTTGTCAAAAATCCACAAATAATCACGCTTGAGGAAGACGAGATTCCTTTGATTATGCCAAGAACTCCTCTTCCAAGAGCTAGAAAAGTCACGCTTCCTGAGCTGATGAGTGCGTTAGATAAGGCCATCAATACAGAACATAGAAGAATAAGGAAATCATTGTACCTGAACAGAGCAAGAAGAGATATTGGTGTTGCTATTTTTCCGGGATTCACTTTTAATATAGCACAAAAAATCAAAGATATCTTTGGAAAGATAAAAGAACTTTTTATGAAAAAGAAAGCAGATAAATTAGTTTTTTCTGAACTTGTAGCAAGCAATGAAAAGACTGAGAAGATTCCGGTTTTTCTATCGCTTGTGCATCTTGACCATCAAAAAAAGATATGGCTTGAGCAAGAGAAAGCGTTCAGCGAGCTGCAGATTTATCTTAAGAAGCATGGAGACATAAGCCTTGAGAATCAAGATAATCAGCTTGAAAAAGAAGCCCAGGAAATTGAGAGTCTCGAAGGAGAAAAAGGAGAACTTGTCGGAGAGCACGAAGAGGTAAAGATGAGAGAAGACAAAGAAAAACTTTTATCCTAAAATGCCCTCTTGCCTCAGTTTTTCAACTTGTTTCTTTCTAGTATTATAGAGCCTTCCAAATCTAACTAAGATGTAGTTTATCGAGTTCCAGTATTTTTTTGGAAATAAATATTCAAGGTCATGCTCAATCTTCTCCTGTGTCTTGTTTTTTGTCCATCCAAGAACATTTGACAAATACATTACATGGGTATCAACACCTATTGTAGCTTTTTTATGAACATGAACAAGATAGACATTGGCAACTTTTCTTCCAACTCCTGGTAGTTTCATCAGTTTTTCTCTGGTTTTAGGAATATTGCCCTTGTAAGTGTTAACTAATATTTTGGCGGTCTCCAGGATATGTCTAGATTTTGTTTTGTAGAAATTTACTGGCCTGATGATTTTTTTGATATCATTCAATTTTGCTCTAGAAAGTCTTGTGAGTGTGGGATATTTCTTATATAAAACATTAGAAATTTTGATAGTTGTCTCGTCTTTTGTTTGACTTGACAAAATAGTGGAGATAAGGCTTTTCCAAGGCTCTGACCATTCAGCAGCAAGTCTCAGGTTTTTATCTTTGACGTCAACAAGTTTCTTTATGTGTTTGAGCTGCTGCAAAGCGAGTTTGGAATTCATTTTAATCAAATCCGAGCCTTTTTTTAACCTCTTCATTAGAAATAGTCTTGCTTTTTCTTACTAGTTCTATATCTTTTATGGTTTGTTCGCTTAATTCTTTTTCATCTTCTTCCATATTTTTAATTATCTTTTTATACGTTTGTTGGTTTTTTGTCTTAATATCTTTTTCCATCAGCCTATATCTCGACTTCAATTGGTTTTCTTTTCTTGAATATTAAAATAGATTTATAGCCAACTTTCTTGGCGAGAGCTATTGCTTCACTCAGCTCAGAATCAACCCTCTGATTGGGCCTATTTTTATCTCTGTGAAAATCACTGCCAATAGTCAGGGGGATATTCCTCTTTTTTGCTTCTACTATAATCCATTTGCTTGGATACTGCTCTTTTGCATACGAAAGCAAACCAGAAGTATTTATCTCCATGCACATCTTAGATTTTTTAATCTCATCCAAGACATCTAAAACAATGTTCTTGTACCACTCCTGATTTTCAATTTCTTTCCAATCGCCAGGGTAGGAATTTTTTATTGTATCGAGATGTCCGACACAGTCATATAAACCTGATTTAATGAGTTTTTTAGTTTGTTCATAATATAATTCTATTGCTTCTTTGATACCACCGAACCTTTCAGAGAAGGCGGTCCATTCTTTAACAGCCCAGGGAAGTAAATAAAACTCTCTTCCTTTTGGGAGTGTGTGAATACTTCCTATAATAAAGTCATAGTCTCTTTTTGATATTTCTGCTTTTGTATAATCTTGATGCCCATTTAAGAAATCAAACTCCATCCCAAAAGAGAGATCTATCTTGCCCTTGAATTCTTCTTTAAGCTTAATTATCTCCTGATGATATTCTTCAGTATTGCTTATTTTTGGGTGAGTGTGGTCCACTACCTCTTTAGGATAATTGTAGTGATCAGTCAGACAAATATGTTTTATTCCTGCTTTAATTGCCTCTTCAATGACTTGTCTAGGAGAGAGTTCTCCATCTGAACCAGTCGTATGCATATGATAATTTACTTTTGTCATTCTTATACTCCTATAACTTCAAAATAAATAAATAAATAAATAAAAATTAAATCAGCTTGAACACAACATTGACTTGTGCATTGATATCTTGTTGTCCAGGATTGATGTTTGTTGATACAGCTGACTTTGCTTCAGCAGAACCAAGAGTCATGGCATCATTTCTGTATATAGGCCAAGGATTATAGTAAAATCCAGTGTCCTGTATTGAAACAACAGCCCCAACTTTCTTTCCAAGACCTTGGGCAATGCTATCTGCCTTAATTCTAGCGTCTTCTGTTGCTTGTTTTAAAGCCAAGGCTTTATACTCATTTTGTTTTGCAAGACTTAACTCAAAGTTAATGTAGCTTATCAAAGCACCATTGTCAACACCTACATCAATAACACTGCCTGCTTGATCTATTTTATTTGAGGGCAATTCAACTACCATTGTGTGTGTTGCTCTGTATCCCTTAAGGGTTTGTTTTCCGCTGCTCCAGTCATAATCAGGGTATATATTAAAATTCTCAGTTGTAATCTCTTCTTGAGTTATGCCTATTTCAAGCAATCCAGTTGTTACTTCATCAACAATTTCTGCATTTTCATCCTTAACTTGTGCTGCATCAGAGCCATTTGTCTGAATGTTAAAATAAATACTTACAATATCTGGAGTTGCCTTTACTTGAGAGACCCCATTTGTATTGATGGTTGTCCCTGGCCTTAGACTTAGAAAAACAACTAAGGCAATTATTGATAAGATAACTATTGCTCCGACAATTATCCAAGTTATTTTAATAGAGTCGCTTGAACCTTTTTTGTTCATTTTGTTTGTCTTATATTTTCCAATTGTTTGCATGTTTTACCTCCTAAATATCATAAATAAAACTTATTTATAAAACCAGCGATGACTTAGAATTGATTCGAAGCCCTAGATTCTAGATTCTTGTGCCTCACTGAGATCTCCTGCATAAGCCAATACTTTTCCAGCTTTATCTGGCATAACTTCCAAATATCTTAATTTATATCCTATTGAAAATAAAATTCCCCCTAGACCCTGGGGCCTTTTTACTTCTCTCTTGTAGCTTTCTACCATCTCTGCAATCTCTTTATTAGAAATCATTCCAAATTTCGGATCAACATCGCAACAAACTTCACTAACTCTTACTGCTAACATTATTTGACCAGGTTCCTTCATAGTTTTAGGGCAAATCTTGAGGTCTAACACCGCGGTGTAAATGTCATACCATCTATCAACAGCACTTACCCCCTCAAGAAAGCTATTTTTTAAGTTCTGTATCAAACTCATTTTAATCATATCCGCCCATACCTTGTGGAGGCATTGCTCCTCCTGACCTGCTGGAAGCAATTACATCATCTATCCTTAGGATCATGACTGCAACTTCACTTGCTGACCTTATGGCCTGAATCTTTATCTCTAAAGGCTCAACAATCCCTTTCTTTATTGTATCTGCAATCTCTCCAACAATAGAGACATTTGTTGAAACATCTAATCCATAAGTCATCTTATCTTCTTCATGCCTTGCTTTTAACTCTGTCAAGACCTCTATTGGGTCTAAGCCTGCATTCTCTGCCAGAGTTCTTGGAATTACTTCAAATGCTTCTGCAAATGCATTAACTGCAAGCTGCTCTCTACCTCGAATGCCCTGGGAGAATTTCTTAAGTCTTTTTGACATCTCAATCTCAAAAGCACCTCCTCCTGCAACAACCAGCCCTTTTTCTAGAGCAACTGCAACATCGCCTATACCATCTTTTATCGCACGTTCAATTTCATCAATAACATGATCTGTTGAACCTCTGACAAGTATAGTCAGGGCTTTAGGATTTTTACATCCTGTGATATATAATAAGCCTTCGCCAGATTCATTCTTAACTTCTTTTACCAAGGCTGCATAGCCTAATTCTTTGCTTGTAAGTTCGTTTATATTGCTCATAACTTTGGCCCCTGTTGCCTTTGCAAGCTTCCCTATATCACTTGCTTTAATTCTTCTCAAAGCCAGTATACCTTCCTTAGCAAGATAGTATTGCGCAATATCATCGATGCCTTTCTGGCATAGAACAACATTTGCTCCTGATGTCTTTATCTTTTCAACCATATTTCTTAGTATTTTATCTTCTTGATCCAAGAATGCTTGAAGCTGATCAGGTGAGTTTATACGAACTTTTGTATCTGTTTCAGGATTTTTTAATTCTAGTGCTGAATCAATCAAAGCAATTTTAGCATCTTTAACCATAGAAGGCATGTCTGCATGAACTTTTTCTTTATCTAAAACAATTCCAGAGACAAGCTCTGTATTCTCTATTCCCTCGCCTTTTCTCTTTTCTATCTTTATATTGCTCTTATCTACCTTAATACCCTCTTCTGTTTTCTCCATGACTTGCAAGACAGCATGGACAACAACATCACTTAATTTTTCTTTGGCTTGTTCTGCTCCTTTTCCCACCATGGCAGTCATTGAAACTTGTTTTAGTAAATCAACTTGATCAGGAGTAATTTTATAAGCTAATTCTTTTGCAATTTCCTGGGATTTTTCAGCGGCAATCCTATAACCTCTCGCTATAACTGTTGGATGTATTCTCTCATCTAAAAGTTTTTCAGCATTCTCTAATAATTTTCCAGCTAAAATAACAGCAGTGGTTGTTCCATCCCCTACTTCTGCTTCTTGAGTCTTAGCTACTTCAACAACCATCTTGGCAGCAGGATGCTCTATTTCCATTTCATCTAGAATTGTGACTCCATCATTTGTGACTATAATATCTCCAATAGAACTAACTAACATTTTATCCATGCCTTTTGGACCTAGTGTAGTCTTAACTGTCTCAGCTACTAATCTAGCTGCCAGTATGTTATTTCTTTGAGCATCTCGTCCTATCATTCTCTGTATATTTTCAGGTAGTATGTACATCGGTTGTTTTTCTGCCATTTTTTAAAAATCTAAACCCCTAACCTTAACTCATTTAAATTATAATTTAGATACTATATCTCATTTCAGAACTTTAAAAAGATTTCGATACTTTTCTATATGCTTATATTTTTGATTAACATAAAATGCCGGTGCTCTCCTTCAGATACAGAATCAAAGATAAGTTTTATGCTTTTTTTAAAGCCCGGCATCCATAATATTAATGTTTCTGCTTCTCCACCTTCAAAGTCTGTCCTAAAACCATATTTCTTTCCAAGACCTGAGATTTCCTTATATTCCTTATTCCTAATCAACTTGCCTATAAATTTCTTTGATAATCCCTCACACGAGATCTTTGTTATCACAACATCAAACTTATTTTCAATCAATTCTTTCCAGACTTTTTCAGGGGTATAGTCCCAGAGAGGAACAAGAACTTTCAATCCAATACCTTCTGCAATCTTCTTTATCCTTATGCCTTGATAATTGCTTGCAATTCCCCCAATTACTAAGGCATCAACCTTGCCTTTAACTTTTTTGATAAGAGTTTCAAGATCTTTTAATTCTTTATCTTTCTCCCCCTTGCTTTTCTGGATAATTAAAGAAATGCTTAACATTTCAGCTTGTTTTTTGATGACATCTATGTTTGGCTTATGAAACATAAAACTATCTTCATTCTCAGGAACAATTGAAAGCAAGTATCTTAAATCTAAACCTAATTCTCTCGCCTTAAACAACGCAAGACAAGAGTCCTTGCCTCCTGAAAATAAGACCGCTGCCCTAATTTTCTTTTCAATTTTTCTCATTTTTTGTTCCAAAAATTAATATAACTATAGTGACACAAACCTTTTAAATTTAAACATCCTCTGAAAAGTATGAAATCAGGACTAAAAGTTGGGGACGTCATGACTCGAAAATTTGTTTTTGTGAGTCTTAAAACCAAAGTCATAGAATGTTTAAGAATTATGAGTAAGAAGGATGTTGGCTCACTCCTAATTGTGGAGGATAAAAAACTTAAAGGAATCACGACAAGCAATGACCTAGTTAAGTATATCACAAAGAATATTAGGGTTCTACAAAAAGAAATACGGCAAGTCATGAAAAGAAACCTCGTAACAATCGCTCCAAGCAAGGACATATCTGAGGCAATTGAACTAATGGAGAAAAAGAATGTCCGTAAATTGCCAGTTGTTGTAAGAAACAGCGTCATAGGCTTTATAACAAAAAAAGACATCTTAAAGTTAAGACCTGGATTATTTGATATCCTGACTCAAAAAATTAGAATTGCTGAAGAACACGAGAAAATCAAGAGGATATCTGAAAACGGGAAAAATCGCTGGGTCAAAGAAGGAGAGTGCCAAGAGTGCGGGGCACAGGATCTTTTATATCAATTCAATGACCAGTATGTCTGTTCTCTCTGTAAAAATAATATAAAAAGAGGCAAACAACAAGAGATAGAGGAAAAAGAACAAACAAAGATTGCCCATAAGATTTTCAATTTCTTAAAAAGAAAAGAAAAACAAAAAGCCAAAGGCACAAAGAGGCCAAAGAAGGGTTCTAAAAGGAAAAAGAGATAAAAATTCTAAAACTTTATAAATCAATCAATTTTATCTTGTTTGTGGGCTCGTAGCTCAGTCTGGTTAGAGCACCTGACTCTTAATAAAATCACCTGTGGGTTTTTATGAATCCTGCAGCCTAAGAGGAATCAGGGTGTCGCAGGTTCAAATCCTGTCGGGCCCGCTTTAATCTTAATTAAGAAGTGCAAAAGAATTAATCTCTTTCTCTCCAGGTGTTCTTGCACTTCTTACATCTAAAGAAAATAGTTTCTGCTTCGTCTCCTGCACGCATCTGTGTCGCCCAGGTCTCAGCTATTTCAAAACCGCACTTAGGGCATGTCTCGCTCACTGTTGGCCAGACATTGCTATCTTTCTCTTTCAAAACATTGATTCCTTGAACTGCAGCAATATTCTCAGAAGTAGTTAATTTTGTGCTGTTCATCTTATATTTGCACTTTGGACAAACAAATTTCTTGTCTCTTGGCATCATCATCGTGCCGCACTTTGGGCAGAATTGCATTTTTTTAACCTCTGATTTTTTAATTTTTTAGGGGTTTTTTATATGTTATATATCGTTGTCTTATCACTATTGCATTTAAAAACTTTGCCCTTTTTTATAGTATTTGTTCTAAACTTAGAAGTTGTACCAAATTTAAAGATTTTAGAAATAATTTCTTATTTGAATAACTCAACAAAAAATAGCTTCACCCAGCCAAACCAAGGAATTTTTGCTATTGATTTTCCAAGAACTTGGTTGTCTGTGATTGAGAGTTCATATGGGATCTGGGCACTGTTATGGTCGCCTTTGGTTGAATAGACTTTTATTCCGCCGATTTCCCTTATATAAATAATCCGATGTATTATCGGAGTTGCATATTGTGGAACTTTGAAGACAATTATATCTCCTACTTTATACTCTTTCTTTCCTTGAATAACCATTATATCTCCTTTATTGAAACCATTCTTAAAACTAAATTCAGAAAATTCATCTTTTGTTATATTAATATCCTCATACCAGTGGCCACATATGTCCCAGTATTCGTCAAAAGTAACACTTGATTTTTTTCCATAATTATGGCCGCAGAGATTCATAGGCATAGTCTTGTCATAGGTATTTTTTATATGTTCCATGCTCCCAGATTCAACAATAACCATTGGCACAGATGTATGCAATGCCAAGCCTAGACCTGGCAATACTAAAAATTTAACAATTAAGAATATCAGAATGACATCTATAATAAAACTCCAGATACTATTTGAGTGCCATAAAAAATTCCAAACCTTTTTCCATACACTTGATATGCTCATCTTTCAATCAGTGATTTTTAGTTTAAAAACCTTAAGAATGTTAAATTCATAATAATTTCATAAAACCTTGAAATCAACACGGATATTGTGCTTTCTTGGGGCAAGTTCTCGCAAGAACTTTATATCTAAGATTTTAACTTTTCTCTTTGCTTTCCTTGCAGCATCTAGAATTCTTTTTTCAGAGACTTTATTTATAATCTCAGGTTCTTTCACAAAATCCTGAAAATGAATAATTGTTCCTTTCTTGGAAATCATCAAAGCTTCTTTCAAGAAAGTCTCTTTAAGCTGGGGCCTGCCCATGATTATCCTGTCAAAAAGCTCTCCTTTTTTCTTTAAAATAGGACAGATTCTCTTGACATCTCCCTGAATAATCTCTGTGTTCCAGAGCCTGTTCAACTTGACATTCTCTAGAGCATATTTTGAGCACTCTTTTGATATTTCAACACAAACAACTTTTTTGACTACTGCGTTCTTTGAAATGACTATGCCATAGGGGGCTATGCCTGAAAATAGAACAATGACTCGCTCTTTTGGCTTGCACATTCTTGCTATATCTAATCTATCTGTAGCAAGTCTTGGAGAAAAAAAGCAAGTCTTGATATTCAACTTGAAAATGCAGCCTGATTCTCTATAAATTGTTTCAAGAATCTTTTTTCCAGCAAGCCACTTTAGCTTTGGTTTTCTTAATCTTCCGAAGAATTTTCCTCGGGCATAAACTGCCCTAGCATTTTTATGCTGTTTCAACAGAGTTTCCGCGACAATTTTGGATTTCTTTTCAAGCACATAAGGAATCTGGACAATGATTATCTCTCCAATAATATCAAAGCTTCTAGGTAAAAGCCTAAGTTCATCTTTTGTGAACCTTTTATCCTCTGCAAGAACATCTCGAAGTCTCTGTCTCTTTTTCTCCATTAAAAAGAGTAGTTAAAAGAACTTAAAAACATTTCTTAAAATATAAAAAGAGGTAAGTCTTAAACCCAATAACAAACAAAGCAGGGTTTTGAAAAATGTCTCAACATTTTTAACGTTGCAAAACCCATAATTATTAAACATACATGCATCAAAATGTCCAAGATAAAAAACCTCAAATTGAAGAATCCATATTTCCTTGCGCCGATGGAATCAATAAATGACATTGCTTTTAGGATTCTGTGCAAGAAAGCAGGAACAGGCTTAGTTTATACAGGAATGATTAATCCTCTGACAAAACAAAAGCTCAATTTAGAGGATAAGCCAGCAATACAGCTATTCTCAAAAGATGGAAAAGGTATTTCAGAGTTCATAAAAAAACACGATAAAGAAGCTAGTCTCTGGGACTTCAACCTAGGATGCCCTGCAAAAACAGCTAAAAAAAACTGTTTTGGAATTTTTATGAATAATAAATTAGAATTAATTGATAGGATCTTGAAAGAAATGAAGCAAGCAACAAAAAAACCAATAACTATTAAGATAAGAATCTCAAATCAGACTGAAAAAATCATAAAAATAGCTGAAAAATACTGCGATGCTATTTCAATTCATCCGAGAACACAGGCCCAAGGATATTCTGGCAAGCCAGACATAACTTTTGTAGATAGAATAAAGTCTAAAACTTCACTTCCAATTATTTATTCAGGCAATGTAAATGAAAAAAATGCTCACGAATTTCTAAAGAAATTTGACTTTATGATGATTGGAAGAGAAGCAATAGGAAATCCAGATATCTTTGCAAGACTCACTGACTCAAAAAAACAATTCAGCTTTCATGACTACCTTAAACTTGCCAGAAGGTATAAACTTCCTTTTTCTCAGATAAAAAACCAGGCCATGAATTTCACAAAAGGCCTCAAAAATGCTAAAAAGATGCGAGCATCTTTGATTAAAGCAAGGACTTTAGAAGAGATTGAGAAGGTTTATGGCTCAACTGCAAATATGACCTCCCCATAAAAACTATTTTCATTAAAAGAATAACGAAAAGGAAGAAAAGTGGATTTGTTCGATTTTCTCACCCTATTAAAATGCAATCAAAAGATTTAAATAGTATATATCTATATATAATATATAACTTTATATAAGAAAATGAAATCAAAACTAATTTTACATAGTCCAACACTTGAAACTGTTTTGATGGTTGAAGAAACAGCCAGAAAATACAGCCAAGAATGTGGTAAATACCAATTATGGAAAAAACTTCCCAGAAAAATGATGTATCAAACATTTTTGCTTATCTTGGATTATCTTAAAAAATCTGGAAAAATTATGATAGACGCAGAAGGATGCATAATTTGGACTTGGGATCCAGAAGGCATTGAAGAATTGAGAAAGAAAGGGCTGATAATACGATGATAAAAACAAGGGAAGTTGCTTTTGCAAGTGAAAATTTGAAAAATTCATTTGATAAGCTAAAAGAAGGGAAATTTCAAGAAAAAGAATTATCTAAATTCTTGATAAGAACAATAGACGATTTAAAAGAAAATCCTTCATGCGGGATAAAAATTCCGAAGAAACTATGGCCAAAAAAATATCTTCAAAAATACAGTATAACCAATTTATTTAAATATAATCTGCCAAATTCTTGGAGATTGGTTTATACAATAAGGGAAGATGAAATAACTATTTTAAGTGTTCTTCTAGACTGGATGACACATAAAGATTATGAAAGAACATTTAATTATTAAATCTCTTCTCTCTCAAGCTCAATCGCATCCCAAGTCGGAAGTTCTTCAACTCTCTCAACATTATATCCTCGCTTGAGAGCTAGCGGCAAAATCTTTTCTGCAATTATTATTCTTTTTTTCTTTTTGTCAAAATAACAATTTCCTTTAAATTTAGAAATAATCTTACTTA
>CAYPSK010000020.1:0-12716 GCA_964413705.1 Candidatus Woesearchaeota archaeon
ATTGGAAAGTCCTAAAAAACAGGTTAAAAGAAGAAGGAAGCGAAGTGGTTACATTCTGTAACCAGTTGAAACTTATAGCAGAAGATGGAAAATTAAGAGAAACAGATTGTGCAGATACAGAAGGAATATTTAGGATAATCCAATCAATCCCCTCTAAAAAAGCAGAGCCTTTTAAGAGATGGCTCGCAAGAGTGGGCTATGAAAGAATTCAAGAAATTGAAGATCCAGAACGTGCTCAAGAAAGAATGAAATTGCTTTATGAACAAAAAGGCTATTCAAAAGAATGGATTGAAAAAAGACTAAGAGGAATAGCCATAAGACAAGGATTAACAGATGAATGGAAAAATAGAGGAATAAAAGAAGAAATTGAGTTTGCTATCCTGACAAATGAAATAAGCAAAGCAACTTTTGGAAAAACAGTTGAAGAATACAAGAAATTAAAGAAACTTGAAAGAGAAAATTTAAGAGATCATATGGATGATTTAGAATTGATATTTACAATGCTTGGAGAGGCTTCAACAACTGCAATTGCAGAATCAAAAGATGTTCAAGGATTAAATGAAAATAAAGTTGCTGCAAAACAAGGCGGAGAAGTCGCGGGCAATGCAAGAAAAGAACTTGAATTAAAAACAGGCGAAGAGGTTGTTAGTGAAGAAAATTTCTTAGACACACCTGAAAAATTAAAGAAAAAAAGAAAAAAGTTATTAGAACAGGCGAATGTTGTGTATTAAATTCTATTCTTCTTTCTTGTGCTAAAGATAAGTTTCTTGATTTTGGACAAAATACCCTAAGCACGGGAGGGTTTTATATAAATTTCAGCAGTTTCTTTTTAACTGGTTTTTTACTTTTTTCAGGCCGTTCAAATTTTCTGACTTCTTTTGTATTTAGGGAATAAAGGATTTGCTCGAAATTTCTTTCTAGGTTTTCAATATCTTTTCTTGTGATGTTTTCAGAGTATCTAACATCTAATTCTTTTATTATGCTAATCATCTTTTGATTCTGGCTTTTCTTGCCAAGCTCATAGATAAGTTCAGCGTCTGTAAATTCGTAGTCTATCTCCAGAAATTCTTTAAAGAAATTTCTCACTATAACTGAAAACTTATTCCATATCATCATATTACCCATTTTCTTTTGCTTTAGAAGTAAGTTCTGCAGTTTTTGTATATATTTGTTTATGGTCTCTATCTTTTTCACAGATAGCGGATTTACCTCAAACTTTTTTCCATCTAATCTTTTTTGTCGGTATTCATTTATTTTTTTTATTATATCTGATTTAAATATCAAAATAAGTATGAGGGCAATTGAGAGGAGGATTATGATAATTGGAATGATGATTATCGGAGTGAAAGAAACTGAACCTATTTTAATGTCTTCAGCAGATGCTCGTTCTAAACTGATAGAGAATAATATTAAGGCAGGAATAACAAATAGACATTTAGGATTTATCTTCATTTTTCAGTATTTTACCTCTCTTTTTACCTATCTTCGCCATATAAGGACATATTCTAAAGTCCATAGCAATTTAAAAAGCTTATTGTAGCAATGGTTGAGAGTTGTGAAGAACAGAAAGATTTATAACTATGTATTTCATAGTTTTACTATGTAAAATGTAGGGGGCATGCAAGGCAGTAATAAGTTTATAAATCTGTAAATCAAAGACATATAGAAAATGGATAAAACTGAAGTTAGTTTTATTAAAAAAGTCGTGAAATCAAGAAATAGCTATCTTCTTTGGATACCAAAAGATGAGGCTGAGTTCCTTGACATAAATGATACAGATTTTGTGAAGGTCTCTCTAGAAAAATTAAAAAAAGAAAAAAAGACCAAAAAAGGTTAAAAAAACACTAAAAATGAAAAAATCTTTTTATCTCTTAACAATATGCGCCCTGTTAATTATTCTCTTTATGCAAATCACACAAGTCCAGGCTACACCAAATGTCGCGAAACTTTATTGTGACAAACTCAAGGAGGATTTTGGAACACTTAATGGAACATATAGTTATAAGATAGTTGAAGAAACCGCGGGCCAGAGGGGGGTTTGTGTTTTGCCGAATAATAAAGAAGTTGATGCTTGGGATTTTTTTACAGGAAAAGTCGCCCAGGATTTTTCATATTGTGCTAAAAAAGGCTATGATAGCGAGACGCGTCGAGGAGGGATATTTTCTTCAGATGAACAGGTGTGCTTGGTTCAACAACTTGAATTTCTTCCACCAGTAAAAGTGCCTGTTGGGGAGATTGCTGGTCTGGATTATAAAGAATATGTTGTTGGATTTAATCCTTCTTTACCTAGTGGCGGAGGTAGTGGGGGTTCGGGGGTTGGAGTAAATCCTCCTAAGTACAGATATCAGGACTTTTCATACTGGGATTGGAGAAATCCTCCAACATCAACAAAATGGAACAAGGGCAATTATGCTTTTTTTGATGAGATTAATGGTTGGCTGACTTCTATAAAAGACCAGAGTTCATGCAGAGCATGTTGGTCTTTTGGAACAATGGGTTCAATTGAATCAAAATACAAAATAAATTCTAATGATGCTATGCTAGACCCTGATCTTTCTGAGCAATACCTTATTTCAAGTTGCTGTAAGGAGTGCGGTGATTGTGCTGGAGGTTCTAGATACTCATCATTTGATTATCTAAAAAATGACGGAGTTTCTGATGAGAAGTGCTTTGGATACAAAAATAGTAATTATGATTGTGTACCTTGTCCAAGTCATGCTTCTCGTCTCTGGAAAATAGATAATTATGCTGTAGCGCAGTATTCAGGTGTTAGTGATTTAAAACAAAAAATTATTGATAATGGGCCAGTCACTGTCATTATGGACTGGGGAGGCACTTTTGATGAAAATTGTATTTATAAATGCGTCAACAAAAAAGATGAAGGGACCCACATTGTAGTGTTAGCGGGATATAGAGAGACAGGAAATCCTAGTACAGGGTACTGGATAGCTAAGAATAGTTTTGGATTGAGCTGGCCAGGAACCTGCAATATTAGTGGGGGCTATTTTAAACTTGGATTTGATACTTGTAGTGTTGGGGCAATAATTTATCCTAAAAAGATAATTGCTCCGGAATTTAAACCAAAGATAGTCTTGAATAGTCCTAGTCAAGGATTTCTTGGCCAACAACAGGGATTGGATTTCAGCTTCACTGTTTATAATAAAGTTTCGAGTAAGGCTAAATGTTATTTAGTGATAGATGGGGTTGAAAGAAGGAATATTGCTGTAAAAGATGCAACACTAACAACAGTAAATTATAATCCTGGTTTTGGAAAACATACCTGGAGAGTGGATTGTTGGGAAGAGAAGATTGGAATAAAAAATAGCTCTGAAACAAGGAATTTTGAATTGAATTTTCAATTTGATGGAGAAGAAAATAAATCAACCATTGTATATCTCGATGAGCCACCTAATCACTTTTCTGGTTCAGGAAATGTGACTTTAAGATGCGAAGCTTATGATTTAAGAAAAATCACTAACCTTAGTTTATATATAAACATAAGTGGATGGGCATTGATAATCACAAACAACTTTTGTGAACAAGGTTGTTTCTTAGAGTATTCAGAATTTTTTAGTACAGGGAAGTATGAGTGGAATTGTTTGGCAGTAGGGGGCCAGAGCTCTTGGGCGAAAGAGAACTTTACCTTTGACATCATCAATGAAGCAGGCCAGGGGCCTTCTGGAGAGCCTGGAGGGTCTGAGGAGAATTTTAGTGATGGTCTTGGAAATGTTTTTGGAAAGAGTTTTCTAAGTAGTTTAGGGGCATGCCAAAAGTTAAGCAAAAGGTGCTGGTCTAGTAGTGTTTTGCAGCGGTGCATAGAGGGGAAATGGGGAAATCTTCAGTTCTGTGCATATGGCTGTGATCCTTATCTTTTGAAGTGCAGGGTTTGTAAGGAAGGACAGAGAACCTGTTCTCAAGATGGATATAATGTGGAGGTGTGTTCAAATGATTCATGGAAAACGCAGATATGTGAAGTTGGTTGTGAGTATGGTGAGTGCATGTCTGGAAGCCAGGATACAAATGAGAGAGAATTAGGTCTGGACTTCTTTTTCATCTTTGGGATTCCGTTAGTTATAATACTGATTATTATGGTTGTTATGCTCCTTGTCAGACATAAGAACAAAGGATATCTAGACCGGAATACTAAACTGATGGAAGTTATCAAAAATGAAATATAAGAATATAAATAAAATAAATAAAAAAATAGGAAAACTTTCTGTCTTCTTAGCAGCGGTATTTGTTTTTTTTATGTTTTTGGCATCAGTTTCATTTGGGGAAAATAATGCCCATAAGAGAGGTTTAGATTCTGCTTTTTTGAGAGAAGGTGTTGGAGATAGTCAAAAAGGGAGTATCTATAATCTGAATGAGTATTTGAATGAGTTTATAGATAAGGAAGATTACAGCTTAAAGAATAGCGTTCAAATAAAAAATGTAAAGACCCAGAAATCAATTAATTTAAAAAATGAAGAAGGGGTGGAAACTTTTGTGAATGATTATGTTGGAATTGATGAGAGTTTAGAGATTATTGGCAGAGATAAAAGTGAAAAAAATAAATTAGAATTTACTTATTATCAGCAGACTTACAATAATATCCCTGTTTACAATGGTTATTTTGATGTTGTTATGAAAAATGGCAAGATTGTCAAGATAAACTACAATCTTTATGATACTTCTGATGTTATTTTTGATAAAGAGATTAGTGAAGAGGATTCAATTGAATTGGTCTTAAATGATATTGAAGAAGATGGAAGTAAAGAAGCAGCAGTTTCTATAGAAAGAATAAAATCTAAAATTGACAGGGGTATGAGCCCTTTTATTCCAAATGAAATGATTTTTGAGAACAGACTTGTTTGGAGGATTATTATTCCAAATTTTGTTTATTTTATCGATGCTTCTAGTGGAGAAATAATAAGTAAGGAGAGCACAATAAGGTATGATGTTTATGGGACAGTTTATGGCTCATATTATGCACATGATCCAAGTCAGGAACATTTAAATGCAACATTTGAAGATAATTATGTTTTTTTGGATAATGAAACCAATGAGATAAATGGAACGACAAATGAGACAGGATTTTATAACATAAGTATTGATGGAAGTCCTTTGATTCTTACATCTTATCTTTGGGGCCCCTATGTTAATGTTTATAATCTTGTTCAGAATTATTCTATGAGAAATATTTCTATAATCGCTGGAGAGAATAGTTGGAACTGGAGCGATAATGATACTTCAGACAGGCAAGAGGAGTCAAATGTTTTTTATCATGTAAATTTGATTCATGATTATTTTCAAAGAGGCGGGACTTTTAATCTGACGCATATTGATTATTCTATTGAAGCTTATGTTCAACTTGATGAATGCAATGCTTATTACAGCGGAAGCGAGGGTATTGGCGAGTTGGATTTTGGGAATGGTGGTGGGGTTTCTGGGTGTGAGAACCTTGCACTTGGAAGTGAGATAATCTATCATGAATATACCCACATGGTGACTGATGGGATTTATGGCTCAACTTCCTTTCCATATGCAATGCAGACAGGTGCAATGAATGAAGCTTGGTCAGACTACTATGCATGTACAATAACAAATGATCCTGCTCAAGGAGATAGTATCTTGCCTGCTGGCTATGTTCGATATCTGAATAATTCTCTTATTTATCCTGATGATTGGAACTGGGAAGTCCATGATGATAGCAGGATGATTTCTGCAGCGATGTGGGCTCTTCGGACCTCAATAGGGAATGAAACTGCAGATGCTTTGATATTTGATTCAATGAAGATGAAGCCTCAGAGTTTTACAGATGTCTTAAATGATATCCTTGTTGCAGATGATGATAATGCTAATTTAGATGATGGAACTCCAAATTCATCTTATATATGCAGTGCATTTGAGGGTCATGGGATTATTTCTGATTATTGTTATGGTTATAGCGGATTGGGACATTCAGAGTATAGCAATAGCACTACAATCAGCATTCCAGACAATGGAACTTATGTTAATTCAAGTATTATTGTTTCAGAGGAAGATGGAGAATCTATTCAAGACCTTGAAGTATATGTGAATATTACACATGGAAGAGTCTCGGATCTTGCAATTAATCTAGTATCTCCTAATGGAACTTCTGTTAAACTATATGGGGGTTCTAGTTGTGGTTGGGGCACTGGAACAAGCCTAACTAAGTGGTTTGACCAGGAATATCCAGTAGATGGGCATGATTGCTATAGCCCTGCTGAAATGGAATTCTTTAATAATATGAGAACTAATGGAACCTGGTACTTAAATGTTACAGACTATGTAAATACTGAAGAGAAACTTGGGCAGATAAATAGCTTTGAGTTGAAATTTTATTATAATGTATCAGTAAATGTGTCTCAAGGAAATCCAGTTGATTATTACAATGACACAGATGGAAATATAACTTTTGATTTTAAGTGTTTATCTATTAATAGTATTTCAATGATTCAGTTATGGACAAATTCAACAGGAACATGGCATGCTAATTATTCAAATGATTCTTATACAAATGATACCTGGCTCAATATAACACAAAACAATATTTCAGATGGAATTTATGTCTGGAGCGTATATTGCAATGATACTTTTGGAAATTCAGACAGGACAGACAATAGGTCTTTTACGGTTGATGTTTTAACACCACCCTCTATTATTTTGAATTCTCCTTCAGGTTATAGCAATTTAACAAGCATAGAATTCAATTGTTCTGCAACAGATTCTGGAGGACTTAAAAATATAAGTCTATGGACAAATTCAACAGGAATATGGCATGAGAATGAAACAGAGAATGTGTCTGGAAATTCAAATTCTTCGATATTTAATAAAAATCTTAGTGCGGATAATTTTTATATCTGGAATTGTTATGTTTGTGACTTGCAGAATAATTGCAATTTCTCAGAAAATCAAACATTTGTGATAGATGATTCTGCTCCGACCTTAATATTAAATGAACCAGAAGATGGATATGTTTTCGCCGCAGGAACAACATTAATCACATTTCAGTGGAGTGTCACAGATAATCTTGATTCAAATATAGGTTGTAGTGTTTATACAAAAAATTCTTATCAAGATGAGGTTTATTGTACAAATGCAACTGCATGTGAACAGGATATCTCCGGATTCTCAGCTGGGAGTTATAATTGGAGAGTTAATTGTTCAGATGGGATTAATCAAGGAATATCAGAGTTAAGGGATTTTAGTATAAACTCTCCTGTTCCGAGTAGCGGTGGCGGGGGAGGCGGCTATACTCCTCAGACAAATAATGAGAGTAATCAAACAAATGAAAGTGAAGAAGAAACAAGTGGCTCGTCATTCATCATAAAAACCTTGGGGGATATTGTGACTCCTACAGGGATAGCAGGAATGCCCATTAGTGGCATTGGTGTTGGCGATGAGATTAATTTTAAAATTATAGACCAAGTACATTTTATTAAGATAAAAGAGATACTAGATAATTCAGTTCTAATAGAGATTAGATCTGACCCCATTATTATAAGGTTAGATTTAGGAGAGTCAAAAGAATTTGATTTAAATGGAGATGGAAAAAATGATTTTAAAATCACATTAAATAGCATCTTTAATGGAAAAGCAACACTAACTTTGTTTTCTCTCCCTTCTGAAGAAGCAGGAGCAGGTGTTGCAGGCGAGAAGAGCAGTTCAGGATGGTCTTGGGTGATTTATCTTGTTATTGGGGTTGTTCTTGTTGTAGTTTTTATACTGATAACTTTTTTTAAAAAGAAGAATAAATCAATAAAAAGAAGAAGAAAAAGAAAATAATAAATGAAAAAAGCTGGTAAAATAACCTTATAAAAATGCTAAAAAACACTAGGTAAAAAGGTTTTTAAATAGGCTTTACTAAGAATTTAATCATAAAAGGGTGTACAGAGAAAAAATGGTGGAGACTATGAAGAAAAGCATTCTTGGGCTATTTTTTATCTTCTCAGTTTTGATTGCATTCTGGTTTGTTTCTGCAATATTTATCTCAAGTGATTTGACTTCTCCTGAAAATGCCACATATAGCAGTAGTGCAACACCAAATTTTGTGTTTGATTTCACAAGTGACTATAATGCGACATTTAACTGCACACTTTATGTAGATGACACTAACAATGGAACTAATTCAAGTGTCTTGAATACATCAACAACTATTATGGGGAATATCTCAATTGATGGTCTTTATCCATGGTATGTCAATTGCACAGATTCAAATGGAACAAATCAGAGTGAGATAAGATATATTATTATAGACAATTCAACAAGCCCAACAGCTGTTCAAGGCACACTCATTGACAATTATAATTCAACTAGCTCTTCTGTGACATTTGACATGAGGTGTTATGACAATGTAAATGTCTCAAGAATAGAGTTGTGGACAAACACAACAGGAACATGGCATGCGAACTATTCAAACCCAAGTTATACAAATAATACTTGGTTAAACATAACTATTGCTGGAATTCCTGATGGCCAGAACTACAAATGGGCTGTCTGGTGCAATGACACAGCAGAACTGACAAACATGACTGAGAACAGGACAGTTAGTGTTAGTGCTGCTCCAAGCTTAACTTTGGATTATCCTGCTGCATATGCAAACATGTCTGCAACAAACATATCTTTTAATTGTTCTGCTACAGATAATTTTAATTTATCAAATATTACTTTATCTGTTTGGTTTAGTAATGGAACATTATTCCTTATTAATAATACAAATGTTTCTGGGACAAGCAATTATACAAATTTTTCTGCGACAATGATAACAAATAAATCATACAATTGGACATGTAGTGTATGTGATAATTCAAGCAACTGCGTAACTGCAACTAATAGAAGTATTGTGATTGATACTACTAATCCAGTTGTTGAGTTAAGTTCTCCAGAACAGGATGATATAGTCACGACTCTTAAACCAACTTTTGAGTATGAGGTAAGTGATAAAGATACTTTTAAGATTAAGAATTGTTCGTTGTATTTAGATGATGTCTGGAAATTAGGTGATACTAGTATTGACAATGGAGAAAATTCTATTACTATTACCACAAGTCTGTCTGATGGAGAGACTTATGCATGGTATGTTGAATGTTTTGATTATGCTGGAAATAAAGATGCTTCTGAAGAGTGGAATGTGATAATAGATACTGGTGATGATGGTGGCGGAGGTGGCGGAGGCAGTAGTAGTGAAGAAGTTAATATAATAACTGCTGCTTCAAATGCAAAGCTTGCTGGAAATGTCTCTCAAGGTGATAAAACAATGACTGGTTTGGTTAAAGGAGATATGGTTAATTTTACACTTGGCAAGGATGCTCATAGCCTAATTATTATGAGTGTAAATTCAACAAGCTCTGTAACAATAGAGATAAGATCAACAGTGATAACAGCAGTGATAAATGCTGGAGAGACAAAATATTTTGATTTAGATGGAAATGGTATGAATGATTTTGCAATAACTGTCCAGGGGATAAGTGCCCTTAAAAAAATCAACCTTATCTTGAAGAGATTTGAAGGGACTTCTGTAAATGCAACTGAAAATTTAACAACTATTGGTCTTCTTAATAATACCCATGCCCAGATTGGTTTTGGTTTCTTAAAAGATATTAAATGGGATTCTATTGGCAATTTCTTTAAGAAATACTGGATATATATTGCTATATTCTTAGTTGTAGCTGCTGCAGTTGTGCTTGGTATAATCTTCAGAAAGAAGATATTCAAGTCTAGTGGGTATTGGTGGAGAAAGGGCAGCAAAGTTCGTTTGAAGTAAGTTTAATTCTTGTTTGATAGAATAGATAGAATATATTGTCTTTTTTATACTGGAAGAAGAATAAAAGACAAGAATCAATAATAACTAATAATTCTTAATGAATTTTTATCTTTTCTCCGAACTGGCCAATAACTGGGACTTCTTTCATTTCTCCTGAAAGTGAGTAGATCCAGCTTATGACCCAAATGACTGCAACAAGTAGTGATGCGAGTACAGAGATTATGCCCCCTAAAATAGGTATTAGTTTTAATACTAGGGATAGAATTCCGACTGCAAGGCCTGCTATGAATATGACTAGACTTTGCTTTGCATAGTGCATAACATAATCATCATCTTTTTTAACTAGTATGGCTATGATAAAGCCGATTATGCTCAGGAAAGTAGCTAAAAAAGCATATAATATCCTATCATTATTCAATTTACTTGCCTCAATTTTTGCTTTTGCCATACTGGATGATGTATTTTAAGTTTTTAAAGATTACTCCCTCTTGTTAATATTCTCTGAAATGCCTCATATTTTCATAATTTTAGAATAGAAACATATTAATACTCTAAAAACATAGCTATTATGTACTATTTCTAGTTAAGAGGGGAAATTGTATAGAGGTATAAATAGATAGTAAATACCTGAAATTTAGATATAATCAGAAAAATGAAATATAACTGCATACGATGTGAAAGTGACCATGAAATGAAGCTTAAAGAAGTTCTTGGCAAGAAAAGAATATCTTGCCCTGATTGTGGATTCGAGATGATTAAAGTCTTAAAAGAAGAAACACCAATTGCCTGCCCAGGATGCTAGATGCATTTTGAATTCTTGTTTAAGTTTTTATAATTTAAAATTTAGAGAACATTTATAAATCCTTAATAATAGTTAGATATATGAAAAAAGAGATATTTGTGATGATAGTTGCGTTAGCCTTAGTGATTTCTTTAGTATCTGTTTATGCAGTTGGCGGAAATGGCAATGGAAGTCAAGGGGGCGATAATGGGAGTATTATGTCAGGAAATGAAACCGGGGGAAATGGAAACAATACCTGGCAAAATAAAACAATGGATAAGAATAGGACAAGAACAAACAATACGTTTGTCCCTTGGCAGCAAAGAAACGAATCTATATGCCCTGAAAGATGCAGATGCCAGGGAGCAGTTGTTTCTTGTGCAACAGATAATGGAAAGATAATGAATATAACTGCAGGCAATTCTGGAAATGTTATAACTCTTGTTATGGAAAAGACAAAAGTTAACACAGCACTAGAATTAGAAAGAGAGAATAATGGCGAGGAGAACATAAGTAGAATAAGAGCAAGACTCTCAAATGGAAAAAATACAGAAATAAAGATAATGCCAGATGTAGCTTCAGAGAGAGCTTTGGAAAGACTTAGATTAAAAGTTTGCAATGAATCAAACAATTGTACAATTGTTCTAAAGGAAGTTCCAAATAAGAACAATATGACTCATAATGGAACAATCGCTTATGAGATGCAAGTGCAAAGACATGTTAGGGTCTTAGGACTTTTTCAAGCAAAAGTTCAAGAGAGAGCTGAAGTGAATGCAGAGAACGGTGAAGTTAAGACATTTGGGCCTTGGTGGATGTTCTTGGCTACTAAAGAATAGGACATATAAGGTTATAAAGAGAGTAAAGCACAGAGAACGCAATAAAATAAATTTTTATTTTTTTATTTTTTTATGATTTTTTAAAGGCAGTGAATAAGCAGATTAAATTATTCTTGAGAGGATATTCTCTAATTATGACCCCATAGTTAGTTAACTAATTTCTTATGTATCTGATTTTCTTTAGAATTATCTTTTCTTCTTTTTCTTTTTTCCAGACTTTGCAAGCTTTATTAATTTCTTTACTTTAGAAGCTTTGCAGCCTTTGCTAGGGTTTCTTCCATTGCACTTTTTTACTTTCTTTGCTTTTTTCTTCATCATCTTTTTCTTTTTTGCCATTTTACATCCTTTGTTGATTATAAGAGCTGACATATCTGGACTCAGTGAAGAGAGTGCCTTGAGCACTGATCAATTCAATTCTTAACCTATTGATCTGCTTTAAGGTTATCTTCTTCGCCCTATAAAACAAGCTTAACAAGTGCAGATTTCGTATGGTGAGTTATAGTCCAGGCACCATATTAATAGCCGAACACTTGACAGAGGCTGATATAGCAACATCCTTTTCAGGACAACTGAAATTTCCTTGTCAGCTCATTTTTTATAGTATAGGGTTGTATTTAAAAGTTTTCCACCATTTTTAAGTGACAAAAGATTGAAAATTATTCATTTTCAGAAGTTCTCTAACTTAAGAAAGTTCTTCTTATGATTTATCATTTTAAGAATATCAAATAAAAAGATTATTAATAATGCTGAAACAATAGCCATCAACCAATTTACCCAACCAATTGAAACTGTGTCAAATATTTTATTTAATGGGGTGTAGATAATCAAGAGTGTTGCAAGTAAAGATATTATTGAAGCATAAACTAGGTATTTGTTAGTGAATAAAGACCTGTTTAAAACCCTTTTTCTGAAAGATCTGAAATTGAAGGCATTTGCTATCTCCAATAAAATTAAGGACAATAATGCGGTAGTTCTTGCAACTTCTGCACTTTGATGGAATACATTAAATGACACAAAAAAACTTATAAGGGCGAACAGTGCCATGGAAAGCCCTGCAATTATCATCCATATAATCAAAGACTTGTTTAAGATCTCTTTTTTCTTTCTAGGTTTTTCTAGCATAATGTCTCTAGAAGATTTGTTTAAAGATAGAGTAATTGCCGGTAAATCATCTGTAACAAGATTCATAAATAAAATTTGTAAAGCAAGTAAAATAGGAACAATCCACCCGAGCAAGGGGGCAAGTAGAACTCCAATGAACAAAATTGCTAATTCAGAATAATTGCAAGAGAGTTGATAACTAGTAAATTTTCTTATATTCTTGAATATTGTT
>CAYPSK010000021.1:0-11829 GCA_964413705.1 Candidatus Woesearchaeota archaeon
CTGCAAGTGTTGCCAAAGCACTCTGCGATGCATTCACATCAAAACCAAGTGAATGCTCCTTGACATTTGATGCAACAAACCCAAGTCCTGGATTTGGTGGCGGCACAGGCTCAAGTTCAAGTGCATCAGGAAGCTGTTAATTAATTTTATATATCTTAGATTTCTCTGTATGTAATAAAAAAAGCATAAATGAAAACAAAATCAAAAATTAAGTCTAAATATCTTAAAAAGATTGAAGTAATAACAAAAGGAAAATTTATCAAGATTGGAAGTATCAAATCCTTTAAGAAGAAGTATTTATCATAAAAAATGAACAAACTCCATATTTATACAGATGGCGGTGCAAGAAATAATCCAGGGCCAGCAGCCCTAGGAATAGTAATTCTCGATGAAAACAAGAAAATAATAAAAACATACAAAAAATTTCTTGGCAAAAAAACAAATAATCAAGCAGAGTATAATGCTGTGATAACTGCCCTGAGAATAAGTAAGAATATCAAACCATCTCCAAAAGAAATCTCTTTCTTCCTTGACTCAGAGCTTGTCTGCAGACAGATAAACAGACAATATAAGATAAAGAACCCAGAACTAAAGATTTTAAACAAAAAGATAAAAGAAATAGAAGCTAAATTAAATGATAAACACATATCTCTCACATTCCACAATGTTCCAAGAGAAAACATCCACCTCCAAGAGGCTGATGCTCTTGTTAATGAAGCGTTGGATGAACATAAAAATTAATTATAAGACTGCCCAAAAGGCACAAAATAAGTCTTATCTAAAATAATTTATTATATCTACATCTGTTCCAAGGCTTTAATCCGCTTATCTAGGCTGGGATGTGTCTGGAATATTTCACTTATTTTTTTCTTTGTTGTATCGGAAAAGAACATTGGTGCAACAGCCCCAGGAACTTTCATTTGTTCTGAATCTTGCTTGATTTTTTTCAAAGCCCCGATTAATCCTGGAGGGTATCTTGTGAACTGGACAGCAGTTGCATCAGCTACATACTCTCTCTTCCTTGATATTGCAAGTTGAACAATCTTAACAATTATCGGCGCAAGTATTGCCAAAACCAAAGCAATAACTAAGAATATTGCATTACCATTGCCCTTACTATCACCTGAACCTCTAAAGAACATACTTCTTAAAAATATCTGGGAAAATATCGAGATTGCTCCGACCATTATAGCAACAAGCGTAACAAATCTTATATCATAATTTGCAATATGGCCCATTTCATGTCCTATCACCCCTTCAATCTCTTGCTTATTTAATTTATTCAAAGCTCCTTCAGTAACACAAATAACACTATGTTGGGGATCTTTGCCAGTTGCAAAAGCATTAATTTGTTTGCCCGGCATAATATAGACTCTTGGCATCGGTGTTCCAGAAGCTATTGACATATTCTCAACAGCATTATACAGTTGATAATGGATTCTTTTGTCAGCTTCCTTAGCCTTAACAGAAGCAAGAGCAATTTTATCCGACATAGCATAAGTAATCCAGACATAGAATATAGAGAATAAAGTAGCAAAAATCAAAATCATGAACATATCTCCTTTTGGAAATGCTAGACTTATCACATAACCAATTACAACAAGCACAAGGAACACAATTATAACTAAGAAAACTGACTTAGTTTTATTCCTAGCTATCTGATCCCTGAAATCAATGTGTTTGACTTCCTCGCTCTTGTCAACTTTTTCTTTTTTTATTGCCATGTTAGATTTACCCTGTTAAATAGAGTGGATTCTATAATTTAAAAGATTAACTAAAGATAAAACTTTTCAGAACTTGACCTTTGGAACACTTCTTTCTGCCTCTGGAATCTGGATATATTTTCCAGCCTGGCTCTTGAACCTTTGAGATGCAAAAATATTTCCAGGGAAAGTCTGGACAGCATTATCGAAACTTAGTATTGAATCATTGTAGAATTGTCTAGCATAAGCAACCTTATCCTCAATAGCTGAAAGTTCATTCTGGAACTGTAAAAAGTTCTCATTTGCTTTTAAGTTAGGATAGTTCTCAGCAATAGCAAATAGCCTGCCTAAAGCTCCTTGTAAAGCATCTCCAGCCTTAACTCTTTTAGCTAAATCTCCAGAAGCATTAGCTCCAACAAGTGCTTTTCTTGCTTCTGAAACCTCTTTCATTATGCTGGCTTCATGCTTCATATAACCCTTGACAGATTCCATCAAGTTAGGAACAAGGTCTGCTCTTTTCTTAAGTTGAACATCAATCTGGGCAAATGAATTTTTTATCCTATTTAGAAGAACAACGAACTTATTATAATAGCCCGCCCAAATTAAGAGAATCACAACTACAATAGCACCTACAATAATCAATAAAATAAATGACCATAACATAAATATAATTATTCATCATGCTTTTTAAATCTTATGAATCTCAAATCTGTCAAAAAAATAAAATAAGATAAAAGTTATAAACAGACTCTACTTCATAGTGTATGAACAAATATATTAAAGAGTATAAAACAATAGTAAACAAAATAGTCAAAAAGAGTTTCCCCTCTCTAAAGAAAGAAAAGATAATTATTATTGAATCTCCAAAAATAATTTTCTGGGTATCTGGATATGTAGCAAATTTTCCGGCATATTCTTCTTTTATTTTTATAAACAAAAGAATCAGGCAAAGAGACAAAGCAACTAAGATCGCTCTCCTTGCTCATGAATTATGCCATATTGAATCCATAAAAAAGAGCCACAAGAGTTTTTTGGAATTATTTATCTGGGGCATAATAGAAGATATAAGTTGGATATTTGGAAAAAATCCGTCAAAAAAGGACGAAAGGCAAACAGATATAGAAACTGTCAAAAAAGGATATGGAAAAGAACTTCTTCATATTGCTATGAATAGAAAAAGAAGACTTTCCCCTAGAGTCCTCTCTATGGTTTACAAAAGAGGCTATCTAAGTCCAGAAGAAGTCAAAAAATTCATGAAAAAATATAAATTTAATAAAAAATAAAAAAAATAGATCAATTCACTTCTTCTTTGTTTTGCAGCAGCCAGGGTACATAAAGCACATTATTGCGGCTATTATGGCAATAATCCCTATGAAGATAGCCCACGACACTACACTAAATATAGCATTCAAGATAAGCAATACTCCAAAAATAAGGAAGAACCATGCTTTAGTCAACACTATCGCCCTCATGTCAAAATCCATTTTTACCTCCTTTTCAATTTAATTTATTAAATATAATTTATATCTGTCTTTATCTAATTAAGTTTTGCAATGATTGAAACTTGTTGATTTTTAGACACTAAAATCATTCCTTCTTAACTTGCTGGAACTTAAAACCCATCTGCTGCATTCTTTCCATGTGTGCTTTCATGATACTCTCAACAGTCTTTATCATTCTCACAAGCTCATTATGCTCTGCAGCTAGTGCTTGTAGAGCGCCCTGATGATATGCAAGTTCTTCTTCTTTAGAAAGTTTCCTTCCTTCTGGTTTCTTCTCTCCCTTAGAATCTTTAGAATCAACCTTCTTTTCAAGATGCTTCTCTTTATGATATTTTTCTGCCATATTTATTCAGGTTTTCTTAATTTATAAAGGTATTCTTGTTATAAAAGAAAACAAGCAATTACCCTAGTGTTTTCAGATACTTCAACAAAATTGGATGTAAAGAAGTAGTAAAATATTTCTGAACATCCCCTGGTTTTATCCACCTTATATCTACAAATTTCTCACCTGCTTTTTCTTTTCCCCCAACAACTTCACAAAGATAATAGATTGAAAGAAACTCTCTTTTTTCAGGGTAGGTCTTAGCAAAAACTACTTCCTTAACATCAACACCAAGTCCTGTTTTAATTTTTATTTCATGCGCGAGATAAAATTCCAAATCTTCTTTATAAGCAGGCCTTCCTCCAGGAAATGTCCAAGACAATTTCTTGATATAATGGTCCTTTTCTCTTCTTCCAATTAAAATCTTTTTATTCTTAGGATTATAAACTACACCCAAAACATTAATCAAAAATACTCCTCTGTCAAATTGAGTCCAATCCATAAATAAAATATGTTGCTGAAGTTTAAATATTTGTTGGAAGCATAATATAGAAACCTTAATAAATCCAAGAAATCTCTCAAAAAAGCATAAATGGACAAGGGGTGAGAAAGAACATGGATAAAAAATCAAGCCTCTTGATAATCACTTCGGTGCTGCTTTTCTTGCTTATGATTATCCTGGCATTGCTTTTTGTCCTTGCATAAGAATTTTAAATCCCATTATCTTAAGTATAGATGTTCAATCTCACAAAAGAGGAAGAAAGAAAACTGGGAAAACTAGATACTCCAAAGAAAGTTCAAGATTTTATCAATAAGATTCCTATGAACTTTGATTACAGAAAAGATACCTGCATGTCTCCAAGGCAAGTCCTGAAGAAATGGAAGTGCCACTGCATTGAAGGAGCCTTGCTTGCTGCCTTGATTTTCAGGCTCCAGGGAAGAAAGCCCTTGATTTTAGATATGATGGCAACTGATGAAGATGATGATCATGTTATAGCTGTATTCAAAGAAGATGGAAAATTTGGCTGCATCACAAAAACAAACCATGGAGTTCTAAGATATAGAGAACCAGTCTATTCAAATGTCCGTGAACTAGTCATGAGTTTCTTTCATGAATATACCAACAATAAAGGAGAAAAAACCCTGAGAGCATACAGCAAACCCATAAATCTCTCACGATTTGACAACCTCGGCTGGATGACTTCAGAAGAAGATGTTTGGTACATCCCAGACTATTTGACCAGAATCAAACACCACAAAATCTTAACCCAAAAACAAATCCGCAACTTGAGAAGAGCTGACAAGATTGAACTAGACATGACTGATATAATCGAATGGAGATATAGGAAAAAATAAAGAATCTTTTTAAATCCCTCATGTGTTTCTTTTTCATGAAAAAAACAAATCAAATCCCGACCTGCTATGTTTTATTTTCAGGTGGTCTAGATTCCAGGCTTGCCCTAAAAATTATGCAAGAACAATCTGAAGCTAAGTGTAACGATGCTCCCAAAGTTGTTTTTTCTTCAGAAAAAAAAGAAGAGCAAAAAAACAAAACACGTAGAACCTTAACACAGAAAGACAACCAACATAACTCAAAGTTCAAAATCATTGCACTGACATTCAAATTCATATTCGGCTCTGGCTGCTGCCAAGCAGATTGTTCCTTCAATTTTACACAGACACAAGGAATAGAACATAAAATAATTGACTGTGCTCAAGGCAAGCTCTTCAAAGAATACTTGAAAATAGTTGCCAAACCAAAACACGGACATGGCTCAGGCATAAATCCTTGTATTGACTGCAGGATTTTTATATTAAATGAAACTAAAAAACTTCTAAAAAAGAATGATTTTATTGTTACAGGTGAAGTTCTAAATGAGCGCCCAATGTCTCAGTATAGAAAAGCCCTAGAATTAATTGATAAAGAAACAAAATTAGAAGGAAAGATTTTGAGACCTCTAAGTGCAAAGTTATTCCCAAAAACAAAACCCGAAGAAGCTGGTTTAATAGATATCTCAAAACTTTTCAACATATCTGGAAGAAGTAGAAAGCCCCAAATTGAATTAGCAAACCACTACAAAATATCCTACCCAACACCAGCAGGTGGCTGCTTATTATGCGAGAAAGTCTTCACAGAACGTATAAAAGACTTATTTAAAAGAAAACAATTAGATAAGATTGCACATACAGACATACAATTACTGAAAATAGGAAGACACTTCATGTTTCCAGATTATAAGATAATTGTCGGCAGGAATGAAAAGGAGAATATTCTGCTTGAAAAACTAAAAGGTAAAAAAGAAAAAGTTTTTACACTTAAATCTCAGCCAGGCCCTTCTGTTCTTTTGCAAGGCAAGATAAATGAAGAATCTATCAGAAAAGCAAAAGAGCACGTTCTCCGATTTTCAAAGTGCAAAGATAACGTGATTGAACTCTAGCATCAAAAGCTTAGTATCTACGCTTTTTCTTATAATTATCACCCTTAGAATATAGATTCTTCTTTTTTGTCAAGACAATTGCAATCACTGCAAAAACAGCAACAAGAACAATACAAATACCCAACCATAACCAAGTCAGATTCTTCGCCTTACTGCTTTCTGGGCCAGGTGTTTCAATAGACACAAGCTCGTTTACATTCAATATAACCTTGCCCTCTTCCATGCTTTCAAAAATAACTGAGATATCATTTATTCCATCTTGATTCAAGTCTACTTGCTTGGTCTCGCCAATATCCAGTGTCAAAGTAATTGGTTCAGATTTTATCTCAATTATTATGGAGTACATTCCTGGCGAAGTTTCACTAATTTCAATTACTTTTATTGAATGATTCTGCCCCCAGAACAAGAAGTTTTTGACCTCTCCTTTTCCAAACTTTCCATGTTTCAATAAATCCCTGCCTGGTTTTAGGGTATCATTGAGTGTCATGTTCCCTATGCTCACATTCACTTGAGTTTGATTGGTTATATTTGTCGTATTCTGGATTGTTGTTCCCCCACCACCTCCACCGCCACCAGGGGGAGTTGGGGGAACACTATATGCCTCAGCAGCCCTAAATGTGGTAAAATGGCTAGTGTTAAATACAAAAGTATTTCCACTAAAGCTAAGTTCATTGCAAGAAGGATTAGTGATTGTGGTACAATTAGTAAATATAATTCCATCAGAACTAAACTGAGGTCTGGGATCAGTATAAGTTATACTATAAAGAATTATATTTGCACTTTTATTTAAGCCAAGATTATTGGAAGAATTGATAAATATAAAATTGCTTTCAATATCAATATCAGTAGCAAGACTAATTCCAGTACCATTAATTGCCTCTATAAACTTAATTTCTCCATAACTTGGTTCCTTAAAATTAACTTTTCCTCCTGCCCCTACAAATGAATAATTAGCAAAATTATCAATACCAATAATCCAAGTTCCATTAATGCCTTCTGTACTAAAATTAATATCATAATAAGAAAAATTTGTGTTTGTTACAACCACCGCAGTAAAATTATTATTATCTGATATTGTTCCTTCTAAAACAATCGCGTCTTGCCCAGAATTATTTATATTAATATTATTAAATGCGTTGTTTGAGCTTGCATTAATATAGACCCCATTAATCCCACTTTCATTTATTGTTATATTTGTAATACTATTATCTTGATTATCTTTTAGATAAATTCCTGTTGAAAAATTGTAGATAAAACCATCCTCAATTGTTGTGTCATTATAACCAATAATATTAATTCCGTATCCAGTGGTATTCCCAGTTATATTATATCCATTAAAATCAAGAGTAATGCCACTTGCAACAATATCAAAACAAGTTCCCTCTGATGAAACACTTTGATTAAGATAATAACTTTTATTTTCCGTGCCCAATGTGCCACATGCAGAAAGCACGTTCGTCTGATTTGTAAGGGGGAGATTGTCGTAGATATCATTTCCTTCAACTATACGAAATGCAACATCACAGATATAGTCTCCATCACTTTCAGTGCAAATATCAGAATAACCTGTTCCAGATGAATTAGTATAAAAATTTCCCCCAATATAATTTTTCCCAACAATATTTGTCCCAGGAGTTTTTGTTGTGTTGAAGTAATTTATATCACAATCTACCAAACTAACTCCAGAATCATTTGTAGATGTATTAAATAGATTATTATAAATGTTTCCAGAGGATGATGTATTGAAGTAAAGGACATAAGAAGAAGATAGTGATGTGACAATTCTATTGTCTGATATGGTTGTATTATGAGACTGTATTGAATAAATGCCGTGTGAGTAGATTCCAGAAGTTGTTATATTATTTAAGGAAATATTATTGTAAGAATCTTGATTAATACTGATTCCATACGAATAATTTCCAGAAGTGATAATTAAATTATTATGAAAAGTCAATGGAGAGTTCTCAGACATATCAGAATGAATTCCATACCCAATATTTCCTAAAATATTGATTGTGTTTGAAGTTATATTAATTCCCTGAACTGTGTTTAAATAAATTCCATCTCCAACTTCTCCTGAAGAAGTTAAAACATTATTTTCTACCGTGCTGTTATCTCCACTAACCCAAATTGCAGCCACATCATATCCAGATGTTGTAATATTATTTGAACTGACATTTATTTCAGATGTTTCTTGATCTAATAAAACTCCCCCCATTAAAAGTAAACTACGATTTCCTGAATTTACAATTGTATTGTTAAAAATCAAACTTGATGAAGATGCGTCATTCATTCTAATTCCCGAAGAATCTTCGCCAGAAGTTGTAACATTGTTACTGCTAATATTAGCACCACTTCCCTCTTCAAATAAAACAATTCCATGAGATTGATTTCCAGAAGTGGTTATATTATTTAAAATAATATTAGCGTTGACTGAATTGTCTCCAATACCTACCCCATTAGAGTCGTCTCCAGAAGTTGTTACATTATTTGAAGTAATATTAGCGTTGACTGAATTACCCTCAAAAAAAATTCCAGCAGTTTCATTTCCATAAACAATTATTGTATTATTATATGCCACACTATTATTTGCATATCCTCCAAAATAAATTGCGCTTTCATTTGCTCCAGGCTCATTTTGAATTACAATGCAATTTTTAATAGTCACATTATCAAAACTAATTCCATCTGCATCTTGATCAACAACAGCAATCCCCCAACCTCCAGAAGCATTTCCATAAGTAATATCATATCCATAACAATCTAAGGTTATATTTGTAGCATTGACTATCAAACAACCAAAAGAAGAACTAAGAGAAATATTTAACTCATAAGTTTCATTTTCTATAGTCAATGTATCGCATTCACTAACATTTGTAACTGCAAAAACTCCATCTAAACCAATCAAACAAACTAGAACTACGACTGCTAAAGCCATAATGCTAAATATCACACCCTTTTTCATTTTTATATTAGTTTTTTTAGCTTTTTAATTGTTGCGTTGAAGCACGAAAATCTTAATAAACATCTATTTCTCTGAAAAGAATGATTCATCTAAACCCCCTATGGAAACAGTATCTAGTCATCGGTTCTTTAGCAAGTATTATACCGCAATGTTATGAATGTACAACACTCACTGATTTCCTAGAAAATAGGGTAGATATAACCCCACAAAATTGCCTTTTTTCAACCCCTTTGCAGAATATAATGATTCAGCAATAGTCTATATTGGAAATAGTTTATCTTACACAAAACAAAGCAAGAATGTAGCAATCCTTGGAGATATAAATGATTCTATATTTGCTGTACTGTCAAGATTAAAAAAACGCGAAAGAGCTTATTTAAAAGAAGAACCGAGAATATACCGCGCAAGATTGCAATACCACCCAAAAGAAGATATTTCTTTTCTTTGGGGATTTGATCTCAATGGGCCATCTACGCCTGAAAAAAGAGAGAGAAAAGCAACAACTTTCAGTTCTGGATTACAAGAAGCGGTTCTAAAAACTTAGTTAATAAATCATCATAATCTTAATAAACCCATACAAACATATAAGATAATAAAAAATGAGAACACCAAGACCAGTCAAAAAGGGTTTAAGCACTGAAGCAGTTTTACTTGAAGCTTTGGCAGGAGAGTCAAAAGCACGAACAAAGTATAATGTATTTGCTTCAATAGCCGAAAAAGAGGGCTTTGAGCAAGTGGCAGCTATTTTTCAAGAAACTGCGGACAATGAACTCGAACATGCTAAGATGATTCTAAAGCTTCTTGGCGAAGTTCCGAGCAATACAAAAGAAGCTTTGATAAAAGCAATTGAAGGCGAACACTTTGAATGGACAAAGATGTACCCAGACTTCCAGAAAACAGCTTCTGCAGAAGGAGAAGACGATGCAGTCACTTTCTTCAAAGAAGTTGCTGAAGTTGAGATGGCACATGAAGCAAGATATAAAAAACTTCTAGAGGATATCCAGAGAGACCGAGTCTTCAAAAAAGACAGAGTCACGAAGTGGAAATGCAGAAACTGCGGTTATATCCATACAGACAGAGACGCCCCAATGGAGTGCCCAAATTGTTTGCATCCAAGAGCATATTTTGAACTGCTGTGCGAGAACTACTAAGAATATAATTAAATAATGTATAAGAGCTAGAGGTTTCTATAATCTGCAATTTTCTCTAGAAAGACAAATATTTTTAAAAGGTATTCTTTTCCAACAACCCATGGGAATCAAGATAATTGAACCATATACTGAAGACCCAGATTATGGGGTGGAATATACAGTTATACACGAAGACTGCAGCATAGGCTGTGCAACACTAAGGATAACAGAACTGAACCCAGACCACCATCTAGTCCTAAATAATGTTCTTCAAGGTGAAAATGTGCCAATGGACTCCAGAGTTGCGGAATTACACTTCTATCCCCATAGTGAAACTAGTCCAAGAAGAAAAGGTCTAGGCTCAAAAGCATTAGATTTCATACTCACAGATGCAAAAAAGCGAGGAATAAGAGTAGTGTATGCTGAAGTTCGCGATACAAAAGTTGTCATGCCTTTCTTTAGAAAAGCAGGATTTAAAGGGAATTATGCTCCCAACTGTTATTTTGTTCTATCCTAAGCAATACATGTTTCAAAAACCTTTAAAAATCCAATTTACATTAAAATAAGTTAAAAGATGGATAAAAAATATAAACCACTTATCTGGCTCGGAATAATAATTATCATAGCTGCAATTTTAATTATACTGGCACAAAATCCCCAGTGGTTCCAACCAAAAGAAGGAATTGTTCTATCAGACGGCATGACAATCGGGAAGGTTTATCTTTTAGATAAGGTTATAGTAATTCACTCTCCTTCATGCCCACACTGCCTGGTTGTTCTTCCAATTATAAGGGAAATTGAACAAGAAACAAACAAAACATTTTATTATTATGATCTTTCTAAAAGTGAAGAGCTCAAAGAAGTCACAAAACTTAGCTTAATTCCCCAAGCAGTCCCAACAGTGATTATCTATGGAAGAGTCTTTGTTGGCGAGAGAACAAAATCAGAGTACGAAACTCTCATCAAGAGCAAATAAACTTTCTGGGCAACACCACCTATCTTTTTCTTAAACCAAAACATTTAAATAGTTATGAACATATGTTCATAATACAAAAACTAACTAAATTTTATGGAGGTTAAAAAAATGCCAGCACAAGATGGAACAGGACCACTAGGACAAGGACCTTTAACTGGAAGAGGCTTAGGGCCTTGCGGTGGAGGAATGCGAAGAGGATTTGGACGAGGTTGGAGAAGATCTAGTTTTTGCAGGCCCAAATTTATCGCGGGTTTTACAGAAAAAGAAGAAAAGAAAATCCTTGAAGCAGAACTTAAAGAGATTGAATCAGAAAAGCAAGAAATAGAAAAAAGACTCAAAGAAATGAAGTGAATCTTGCTTTTCTTTTTTTCTTTTAAAAAGATTTATATAGTTATGGACGTATGCCCATATAATGGCAAGACCGAGATTATGCAGAAGAATTAGATTTAATCCACATATAACTTATTTCAAACCAGCCGGAATTCGAATGATAGATTTAAAAGAATCTATTATAGGATTTGATGAATTTGAGGTAGTTAGGTTAAAAGACTTAGAAGGATTAGAACAAGAAGAAGCTGCAAAAAAAATGAAAATTTCTAGACCGACATTTCAAAGGTTATTGATTTGTGCAAGAAAAAAACTTGCAGACGCTATTGTGCATGGAAAGGCAATCAGAATAGAAGGTGGAAATTATAAATTCATCAAATTTAAAAGATCTATCCATTAAATTGGGAAATTACTGTAGTGTCCGCCTTTAAAGTGCTCTCGACATTCTAAGTTAACCATTTTATTT
>CAYPSK010000022.1:0-11651 GCA_964413705.1 Candidatus Woesearchaeota archaeon
CATTATGAATAGTTACATCATATTTTGCTGGAATTGTTAATTCTATTGCAACAACGTCGTTGACTGCTTCTTTTGTAATTGTAAAATCTGCGGCATTCACAATGGTCAGAACAAAAAGGAACATAATAAAAACTGATAAAATTAGAGATAATTTTTGTTTTGTCATCTTTGGCTCTTTTTAGACTCTCTTTAGTTATAATTCTTGAAATCCCGAGTATTTAAATATTTTGTGTTGGTAGAAAAAACCTGTTTTTATGTGTTTTTTGCGCGTTTTTTCAAAAAATATTTAGGGTTATTTTAGAATTTAAGCCATGTTTTTTAATTTTTTCTCTCTTGCTTCTTTTATGTCCTTGGGAATTGCTTTGAATTCGGCCCATTTAAGCAAGGTTTTATCATCTGATCTAAGGTTAATGTAATTTTTTATGACTTCATCAGCAATTCTTGATTCAACATCAATTATTGCTAAAGATAAAGCTCTCCGTATCCAAGACATCTTGTCTATATGCTCATAGCCAGAGAGTTCTTCTATTTTATAGACCAGTTCTTTATCTAATCTCAGACCTAGTTGCATTGTTTTGCTATTATTTTTCATCTTATATTTTAGATTTTAATTAAATATTTAATCCCATTTGATATTAAATGATATCATTTGATGTTTATAAATCTTTCGTTTAAATTTTAGATTAGTGTGCTTTTTCCGTCTTTTTTTTCAAATCTTAGGACATTTTCAACAAAACTCTCTATCTTTTCTTCATGGGAAACAAGAATAAGCTGATCAGATTTCAATTCATCCAGGATATTTCTCATTTTTCCTATCTGTTCTGAGGAGAAACCATCTGTTGGTTCATCAAGTATAAGAAGACCCTGAGTTGTAAGCTTTGACATAAGATTATTTATGATTTGATTCAAAGCTAATCTATAAGCTAGGGCTGCTGCTGTTCTCTCTCCACCTGATAATCCTTCATACTCTATCTCATAGCCCTGCTGTTCGATAATCGGGGTGAAGTTCTCGTCGATTCTTGCATTCAAATTATCAGCTAACATGGAGAACCATTTCTCAAACATCTTGTTAAATTCAAGATTAATTGTTAGCATAACATTCTTTTCAATTGAAAGCAGAAGTTCTGATAAATGGTCAGATAACCATTCATTCAATTTTTTCAGATAACTTGATTCTAGAAGGGTTTTTTCCTTGATTTTTATCTCTTTTTCAAGTTCAAGGATTCTTGAGCAATGATATTGAAATTGCTTTTCATGCTGGGCTTTTTTTATTGCAAGTTCTCTTTCTTTTCTTGTCTTATCCTCAATAATCTTGTTCTGCTGTTCATACTGGTTCTCAAGATCTTCCATGGCTTTTGAATCCTGTTCGAGAATTTTTAGTTTATCTTCCAAAGAGAATTGTTTTTCAACAAGGGCCTTGAGTTCTTCAAAGAGATTATCGCGGACTTTTTTCTGATCTGCAATCCATGCAAGTTTTAATTTTATTGTCTCTGCTTCTTTTTCTTTTTCGTGCAAGTTCGATATTTTATCCTGGATATCCTTGCAATCTCTTTCTATCTTATTTCTCTCTTCTTTTAAAGAAATTATTCTTTCATCACAATTTTGTATATTCTTCTTCGCCTCATCAAGGATTCTTGATTTATGTTCTTCTGAGACTTGCTGCTTGCAGTAGGGGCATTCAATAAGATTATTGATTCGTTTTTCAAGTTCAAGAGACTCTCTTTTTTTGGATTCATTAACTGCAACTTCTGAAATGAATTCCCTTATCTTGCTGTCTTTAAGATCAAAAGTTTCTTTAAGATCTTTTATATCCTTTTTGAAATCTTGACTTTGAAAATTCATATTAAATGTTTCTTGAAGGCTCTTATCTATCCTCTCTATTTCTTTCATGCCTTTTACCTTTTGGTCTTCTGAATTCTTGATATTGATTTTCAGAGAGATAATCTCTGTCTTTAGTTCATGGGCTTTTTTTATCCTTAAACTTAGGTCCTGAAGAACTTTTTTATTCTCTTGAATCTCTAAATCCAAAACAGAGATAAGCGGCAGGATTGCTTTTACTTTCATATCCTCTTCTTGTTTTTGCTTTTCATAATCAGTTTTTTCGAGTTTCTTTGATTCTAAATCAAGGGTTTTGGCCTCATTTATCTTGAGTCTTTCTTTTAATTTTGATGAAACTATATCAAGATTTGATATGATGTTCTTGTATTTATCAATGCTGAATATTTTTCTCAAGGTATTTATTCGCTCTTCTGCTTTATCCATCAGAATCTGCTTCATTTCCTCTTGAGGAGTGTAGATTGTGAACCTGTAAAGTAGATTTGTCCTTGATTTTAACATTGATTGAGGATAATTTAATAGTTGCAGGATGCGCGCTTTAAGGTCTTCAGGACTTAATTTTTCTCTTTTTTCATCAATCTCAATATAACAGTCTTTAGTTTGGCCAACTGAGGTTTTTTTTCTTTCTAAACTTCTTCTTATCTTTATCTGTTTATTCTGAATCTCGAGTTCAAGCTCAACAGAAGCTTCATCACAACCTTTTCTTAATAAGCTTGAACCTGACATAAAACCTGGCTGGAGGCCAAAGAGCGCAAATTCTAGAGCTAGTAAGATAGAGGACTTGCCTGAGCCTATGTCTCCTGAAAGAAGGGTGCTTCCCACAGGAAACGGGACTTCTGCTTTCTCGTAACTTCGTATGTTCTCTATTTTTATGTTTTTTATTATCATGCTTGTGTGTTATGTCTTACTATTTTTTAGCCTTGCAAGGTTGTAAAATTTGTGAATTTTACCAAAGCTTTTTTTTATTTAATTTATTTTTCTATTATCCACTTACCTCAAATTTATTCTGCTTAGTCTATATTCAAGATTTTTAGCGCCTCTTCGAAGACTCTTGATTCAAAATTATCTTTTTTCTCAGATTCTTGCTTTTCTGTCTCAAGTGCATTGAACAGAGGCGTTATTAATGAAAAAAATTCATTAAAATTTTTGTTTTGCTCCTGATATTTGCGGATAAATTGAGATTCTATTTCGTCTATGTTTTTTGTTTCAATTTTTGTATCGAGCTTCATCTCCTGGGTTGATAATCCAGAAGCTGATTTTAAGAAACAATAGGCTTTTTCTTTGACTTTCTCTGATATCTTTTTCCAATCAATATCTGAAGTTTTTCCTGAGATTAGAGTTCCTTTAATCTTTAAGAAGACAATCTTGTCATCTAAATTACTTCTTGATATTTCATCTAGTGCTTTTTTATTTGCTTGTTCTGATGATAGATTCTCAACATCTATATCTAGAACTAAGACTTCTTTTATCCTTATGTCACGCCTTTGTTTTTTTATGATTTTATTGCCCTGAGTTTCTAGGATATAAAATGAACCTCCTTGAAGTTTTTCAAGTTCTTCTGTATTATTGGGGAAGGTGGGACCAGGATAGACAATTGAGGCTTCTCCCCTATTCTCATCAAAAACAAGATGGAGGTGACCTGCTGCATAGTAATCAAAACCATCTGGAAGATTTGCCAAATCTACTGAATCAATGAAATCCATACCTTCTGGTTTAGCCTCTGTCAAGGTGGAGTGAAAAACAAATATCTTAAATTTTTTTGAATCAAGAAAACCAATAATCTTCAATTTTTTAAAATAATCTAGTTCTGCTGATGATTTCTTGCCAGGAATTCCTACAATAATCATGTCCTCCTCTTCAAGAGTATTGACACAAATTTCATCCTCGCTCTCTTGGATATAGGAGATGTTCTTGCAGAAACCTGCTCTTTCAATTACATCAAGAAATGTTTTTCCTGTTGCACTGTAATCATGAGAACCAGAAACAAGATAGCACCTTATTCCTGCACTATGAATCCTCTTGAATTCTGACATTGCTTCTTTCAGAGTGTCTATTGAAGGGATGGCGGTATCAAACAAGTCTCCTGCAAAGATAATAAAATCTACTTTTTCAGAAATGCAAGTATCAATTGCCTGTTGAAAAGCAGCAAGATTAAGGGCCTGCATCTCTGGCTGCCGCCATCCTCCAAGATGTACATCTGCAATATGTGCGAATTTTACCATTTTTTTGTTGAGTTTTGAATTAAGTTTAATCTAATTGGTTTTGCTGTCTTGTGAACTCGAAGTTCACCAAAACCCTCTGACAAACTGCCTACTAACTCGTAGATACTTCTGTATTTTAGTCCCTTAACTTATAGAATTCAAAGATTTTGACTTTTTAAATATAGTCGAGATAAAGAATATATCTCGGCTATTAGGAAAAACATTGGTTTTTTACTATGGGCTTGTGCGATAAATTGGAAATATTTTATCTCGGCAACTTAGGCAGGAACTTTGGCCTTGGAACATCTCCGTGCTTGACATCAATGCCTTTGAGCTCAGACATAGCACTGTCTATGTCTTGCCTTGGATAGCCTGCATTTGTCAAGGAAAGTTTTATAGAAATCACAGATTCTCCTCTTTCCAGACCATTTTTTATACATGCTTTTATATCTTCACGAGCCATTTTGATGTAAGTGCCAAATTTATTTTGTTTTGTTTGTTTTGTGCTTCTGCAAACAACATTATTTTTTGAACTTCCTGTTCACAATGCCCTAAACATTGCCTATCTTACCTACTTACCTCTCTTTTTTTATCTAATCTATAACTATGTTCTGACCATCTTGCAAGAGATGAACTTCCTTGCCAAGTTTATATCCCATCTCTGTTGCAAGCTCTGCAAGAGCTGTGAGCTTTTGAAGATCAGCGTGAGCTGGAATAATGTGCTTTGGCTGCAACATCTCAATCATATCTCTTAAGTCTTCTCTTCCGCAGTGTCCTGAAACATGAACATCTGTAAAAATCCTTACTCCTTTTTCTTTTAATTTTTTCTCAAGCCGCTTTCTATTTGCGACATTTATTGGGCTGGGAATTATGCTTGATGAAAAAATAACATGGTCTGAAGAATTAAAGTTAAAAGGCAGCTTACTATGGACCATCCTGTCTAAAATAGAACCTGGCTCGCCTTGATGGCCTGTGCAGACAATCATATAGTCTTTTCTCTCTTTTGATATCTTTTTAAGGACTCTTTCAAGCTGATTCTTATAACTTAAGAGAGTTATGTCATCCATAAAAGGAGCGAGTTTTAATCTAGAAGCTGCGCCAACATATCTATTTAATGAGCGGCCTAAAAAGACTACTTTTCTATCTAAAAGCTTGCCACAATCAACAATACTTTTTAGTCTAGCTATATGGCTTGAAAAGGTCGTAACTATTATTCCTGAGTTTTCATTGCTGGTTGTTAAAAGCACATCTTCTAACAGGCCACGGGCAATTTTCTCAGAAGGTGTTTTTCTTTCTAGATCAGCATATAGAGATTCAACAACCAAAACTAATATGCCTTCTTTGGCAAGTTCTTTCATTCTTTCATAGTTCGGACCCTTGCCGATTATAGGAGTTTTATCAAATTTGAAATCATTTGCATAGAGAATAACCCCTTTATCAGTATGAATTGCTATTAAAGAGGCTTGGAGAGTTGAGTGGGTTATGTTCAAGAATTCGATTTCATATTCCTTGCCATTTTTCCCTTGTATTTTGAAACTTGAGTTTGGGGTCACTGTTCTTATCTTATTCGGGATCTTTGTATTTTGATCCAAAGCCAAAGCTTTCAAAATTTCAATAGTGTATGGGGTTCCTGCAATTTCAGCTTTATATTTTTGAGCCATGTAAGGAACTGCGCCAACATGATCAAGATGAGCATGAGAAATTAGAATAGCTCTAACTTTATGCTGGATATTTTTTATGACAGAATCATCGGGAATAGCATCTATCTGGCTTAATTGTTTTTCTGTATAATTCCCTCTTTGAGGGTCTTCAAGTTCAACAATCGGCGGCAAAAATAAGCCCATATCAAAAATAAAGGCATCGTCTCCAACTTCTAAGACAGTCATGTTCTTGCCTACTTCACAATATCCGCCTACTGAATGTATCCTTATTGTCATTTTTTCTTTGTTAAGTTTGTAGATATTAAATTTAATTAGTGGTTTTGGTAAAATCTCCAGATTTTACGACGTTGCAAAACCAATTTTTGTTATGTTTTAAACTTACCTCTTTATTATTAAAAGAATAAAGGGCACTTTAAATATGTTTTGAGAAAGGTTTTTAAGTTATGCCATTTTAGATTTTCAATGGGGCGGTAGCTCAGCCTGGGAGAGCACACATTTTTTACAAAGTGAAAAAATGGCTTATACGGCTGAAGACCGTGCTGTCGGGAGTGGTTTGGGATAATTTTTCAAAACCCCGAATTCAAATCTCCCCCGCCCCATGCTTTTTTTAAAAGAATTATCTGCAATCTATAGTTTATAATTATACTAACAAATTCAACAGAATTAATCTTCAATTCAGTGATTTCTCATTAGCCAACAACTCTTCTAAAATCAATGACTTGAACTGAATTGACTTCAGGAACCTTTGCAAATTCATCTTCCACAACTGACTGTTCAAGCTCTTCAGGCCAGACAAGAGTTATAATTATTGCCTTTAAGCCAAAGGCAATCTCTTCTTCTTCTATCCTATGAACAAGAACTTTATTATGTGCTGTTGCCAAAGCAGTTATTTTTTCTTTTATTGCCCCAAGATTAGATTCAGGAGATTCCGGCATAATCCTTATTTTAAGTGCTGCTGTTCCCATTTTATTTGTATGTTATTTTATTCTATGTTTCTTAATTTAATTTATTGGTGAGTTTGGTAAAAATCAGCGGATTTTCACAACGTTGCAAACCCAATTTAGCTTTTATTATTAACTCTTAGATCTAAGGCCCTTCAAAACCACAGCCACATTTATATTTTACACCAAGTTTCTTGCAGAAAGTGCATCTATAGATTGTCTTTCCGCAGCCAGGACACTTAAATATAACTGCATTATTTCCTATGACTTTTCCGCAACTCGTGCATTCTTTTTTATTTTGTGCCATGTTTAATTTATAATAATTATGTGTTTAGATTATTTTTAAACCTATGTTTTTATTTCTTTTCTTTAATCTCAAGCACGCAGGATTCTGCTTTGGCATTCTTTTCAAGAATCTCTATGACCTCTTTCATCTTCTTATTTGCGTCTTTATAATTATTGTCTTCCACATTTATTGAGTATAAAGGAGCTCCAAGATACTTAATAGTTACTTTGTCTTTCTTTATATCCAGGGCTTTCTTGATTTTTTCTATGCCATTTTCTGCATGGCTTGATAAAGAGAATTCAACTTTAACACTTATTTTCTTCTCTTTTATCTTCTCTTTTAGTATTGTGAGAAGATTCTTAGATTCTTGGTCATCCAAGCCAGTTGATTTTAAGAATGATAAGTTCTCTTTTTCATCTTTTATATGAATGCCCTCAAATAATTCAAGGACCTGGGTTTTTGATCTTATTTTCTCTAGAATTTCTTGGGCTTTTTTATCTTCCTTTGTTGCAAGTTTTAGAATCATAAAAAGTTCTTTTTCTTTTTTTTCATTTTCAAGAACTTCTTTCTTTTCTTTTTGAGTAACTCTCCTTAGAGATAAATCTATGTTGCCTTTTTCTTTGTCAATCCTTATAACTTTAACAACAATCCTCTGCCCGGGATTTACATAATCCCTTATGTTCCTTATTCTTCCGGGAGCAACTTCTGAGAAATTAATGACTCCTTCTTGTCCATCTAACTTTACAAAAACACTTGTTCCAATAAGTCTATCTACTATTCCTATAATTATGTCTCTTTCTTCATATTCTTTCATTTTGATAATTGCCTTAAATAGAATTTAAATTTATCTACTTGAGAACTTCAAGGACTTTTGACTTTATTTTTGCCTTGCTTGCCCCTGGCTTAGCTAAGATATAGCCACATCCAGAACATTTTACTGTTGTTGTTGCTTTGCCGAAGATGGTCTGCTCTGCCTCACATTTTGGGCACTTAACTCTGACAAACTTGCTCGAGGTTATTCTAATTTGTTTCATGTATTTAGATAGAAAGGTGGTTTTTAAGGGTTTTGCTTAGAAGTATGTTCCTTCGGCCATAAGTTTTTAAGAAGAAAAAAGTATTTATATTTTATTGCAATTTATAACAATAATCTTGTTTACACAGAGATCTTAATCTCTTCAACTTCAAGAGACTTTTGAAGGCGCTTGATGAATTCTGGTTCATCCTTCTGTTTTATGAGGCATCCTGCTGCATTTGGATGGCCGCCGACCTCAACATCATCTATGTCTGCAACAATCCCCTCAAGCAATTTGCAGAGATTCTGGCCATGATAGTCTCGTCCAGAAATTCTAGCAGAGATTTTTACTCTTTTATCTTTTCTATAAGCCATGCCGATAAGAATCTTGCCTTCTGGATAGACGCAGGATGAAGCGAGAATCGAGATGACTGTGCCTATTATTGTGTCCTTTATATTATCCTGGGCGTTTATTATTGCATAATTTTTCCCCTGAATCTTGTTTATTGAATTCACATAATTAAGGCCATCTAGAAGATGATGCCTGTACTTTGAGTAGACAAACTCAATTTTTTCTTTTGCTCTTTTTGATCCTAATAAAAAGGATAAGGCAAGTGAAGGATATCCTAATCTGCCACAAGCATTAATCATTGTGCTGACTTCTCTAGCATCAAGTATGTATCCATTAAACTTAAGAAGATATATGCTGCCGACAATGTCCTGGCTCTTTGCAGATTCCATTCTTGCAAGTATGACTGCGGTTAGAAGTCTTGACATCTCTTGTTCACTTAAGTCTAATAGTGTTCTGTAACCCTTGTCTGTTCTCATGGGAATATCTATATCTCTTAAGAATGCTATTGCCCCATTTTGTGAGCCCGAAACACCTGGAATAAAAATAGATGAATTAAGTTCGAGAGATTTATGAATGGGCCTTGTAGATGAAAAGACAATTAATCCTTTCTTGACTTGCATGCCTGTTGATTTTGCATCTTCAAGAATCTTTTTATTTAATTTGCTTATTTCTTTATCAACCATATCCCCTATCATGCCTAATATGGCTAAATGAGATAATTGGATTAAATCTTTATTTTTATCTAAAGCTCTTATAAAACTATAAACAACACTTGAAGCGCTTATCTTTCCATCGGACTTTTCTAGTTCAGGATTAACAAGCAAGACATTAGGGTTGTCTTTTATACAGTCAAGAAATTCCCTATTATTTATATCGTGATGATCTAAAATAATGACTTGACAGAAATTAGCTAAAGCTAGTATCTTTTCAACTTTATTTGAGCCAAGGTCAAGGAAAAAAACTGCTTTGCATTTTTGTTTTTTGACTTCAGAAAAAAGATTCTCAATGACTTTATCTTCAAGCTGCCTTAGAGTCCTTACAGAAAATTGTTGATCGAGTTTTCTTAGAGCCTTGATTAAAATTGCAGCAGAACTCAGACCATCTGTGTCAAGATGGGTTATAACTTTTATTATGCCTTCTTTTTTTAGTGTTTCTTTAAATTTTAGAGCAGCCTCTTCTACCAGCATTTTTGAATTAATTGGCTCTAAACTTATTTGAGCCTCTTTTTAAAAAATTTACCTGTACAACTAATACATTTTATAGTACTTTTTAAGTCTATGTAACTTCGCCTGAGTTAATTGCAAGCCTTTCTTGGCTGTTTTATCAACTTTATTTGTTTTCAGGTGTTTCTTGATATTTTCTTCTTTTTTTTGGAGATTTTTAAAACCCAAGGGCTCTTCATTGATTCCATTTTCTTTTAGGATTTTTGATATTTTTTTATTGGTCAAGGATTTAACATTTGGAATACTGTAAGAATCTCTTAAGACCAAGCCAATCATATCTGAATTCATCCCCTCTTTTCCCAACTTAACTACCAGCTCTTCAATATCTTTTGGTTCAAGTTTCAACCAATAAGGTTTTTCAGCCTTTGGTGAGTGGCTTCGTGATTTTCCTTTTCCATGCCCATGCATTGTTGCCATGTTTGTCAGAAAGAAAGTTTGTTTTTAAATGTTTTGGGGAGGAAAAAATAAACTTTCTTTAGTATCCTAAAAGGGCCCTAAATCTTCCACTTGCCTTTATCTTGGACAACTTTTCCATCTAGAATTATCTTGCCCTTTTTCATATCCTTAACAATGTCCCAATGGATAGCTGAGTCATTTCCCCCTCCATTTTCTTTATATGCCATTCCTAAAGCAAGATGGATTGTGCTGTTTATTTTTTCATCAAATAACAAGTTTTTTGTAAATTTGTTGATTTTTGGGTTTAAGCCTATTCCTAGCTCGCCAATATAACTTGAATTTGCATCTGTGTTTAACATCTCAATCAGGAAATCCTGGTTTTTTGAGGCATTGGCTTCAATTACTTTTCCATCTTTAAATTTAAGTTCAATGTCTCTGACTTCTTTGCCATCTCTTATGGCAGGGTAATCAAATTTAATCCATCCCCGGGCAGTTTCTCTGACAGGTGCCATGAAAATCTCTCCACCAGGCATGTTTTCTTCTCCTTTATCAGCCGCAGCAAGTTTGCCATGAATATCAAATCTCAAATCAATATTTTCACCAAGAAGATGAACATGCTTAGCTTTCTTGAACTTACTCAAGATTTTGTCCATCTTCTTGCCAATTGCTTTCCAGTCTTGAAGGCATGCGTCAAAGACAAATTGTTCATACTCTGAATCTGACATTTCAGCATCCTGCGCAAGAGAGGTGCATGGAAATCCGACAGTGCATCTTCTTATCTTATCTTTTTCATTAACAATATAATCTGAAATAGGATGAGTCACTTTCATTCTTGCTGTTATTTTCTTAGGATTGCAGTTTGTCAGTTCTCTTGAATTATTTTCTGTATCTATTCCAATGTATTTTTGAGCATTCTTAACAGTAAAATCAAAATGCTCTGGGAATTTCTTGATTTGATGCTCTTTAGCATGTTTATAGAAAAAAGGTGTTAGGCCTGGAAAATTAACTCGCAGAATAGGATGTCCTCCTTTAAGCAAGACTTCTTTATACAGGGCAATGATGAAATCTTGTGCTTCAGCACTCCCAGATATGACTACATTTTCATTTGGTTTGACAAATACAGAATACTCTACAATTAACTTTGCTAATTTTTGAGTTCTTAAATCGATTGGCATTTTTCTTAAATTTCTCTCCTTAAGATATCTTGATTTGTTTGAGGAACTGTTTGTGGAGCAATAACTCCCGTTATAAAACCAACAAGTGCTCCATCGCCCAAGTCATAGTTCATTTCAATATAGGGTATTCTTCCAGGCCTAAATCTAATTAAGTCTAATCTTCCTGGAAATGTTCCATCAGTTTCTAATTCCTTTTTATGGTCAAATAAAATTTTTCTAAGTCTTAATCTTCCTCCAAGATAAACTTCTCTAAGTTTTTTAACATCTATTCCAAATAATCTCGGAGCAATTTCTTCAGCAAAAGCGTAAACTGCTTGAGAAACACAAACGTGTGCTCCTCTCGGAGTCATATATTGTGATGAAAGAACTGTTACTTGTGGTTCTACTGGAACAAAATCAAAAGTCATTGATTCCTTCCTAGATTCTACTGCCATAACGCTCATGTATCTAGGAAGATACATTCTTTGTTTCATAAATTCCAAAGCGTTTGCCATTTTAATCTTCTCAGAATTCGCTGAGGCGAATCACCATCATCACCTCAATTAAACAAATATGTTTGGGTTTAAAA